>DNHK01000175.1 GCA_003485905.1 Gammaproteobacteria bacterium
GCCCAACCGGCTCGGGTAAGACCACAACGCTTTACTCCACCCTACGTAAGTTGGCAATCGAACAAGTAAATGTCAGTACCATAGAAGATCCTATTGAAATGGTTGAACCCGCGTTCAACCAAATTTAGGTACACAGCGCGATTGATTTAAACTTTGCCGCCGGTGTCCGTGCACTACTCAGGCAAGATCCAGACATCATTATGATCGGGGAGATCCGAGACCTAGAAACCGCAGAGATGGCTATTCAGGCTGCTCTGACTGGGCATCTGGTATTATCTACCTTGCACACTAATGATTCCCCGTCGGCGGTTACCAGACTTCTTGAACTCGGCGTGCCTGCCTATTTAATTAATGCCTCAGTACTTGGAGTGCTCGGCCAGCGCCTCGCTCGCACCTTATGCCCGCAATGCAAAGCGCCTGGGAAAGTACATGAGTCCAATTGGTCGGTCCTTACGCAAGGCTTTAAATTAGCACCGGATAACTCACATCAAACAGTTGGTTGCCCAGAATGCCGTCACACGGGCTTTCGAGGTCGCGTTGGCCTGTACGAAATGATGGAGCTTACCAACGAAGTGAAAAAACTCATCGTTCCAAATGCCGATGTCTCCAAGATCTCAGCTCAAGCTATTCGTGACGGCATGATACCGCTAAGAATAGCAGGTGCGCAGCAAATCGCTGCAGGAGAAACTACGCTAGAAGAGATTATCCGCGTGGTCCCTAAAGCAATTTAACCTCTCAAACGCTGGCGTGCATTAGTCAGCAATTCATCCTACATCTTTTGGTTTTTTGTATAATCCAATAACTCATCCGCTGTTGGTTTCTAAATTTTTGGTACTGCATCTTAGGTTTTTATATGTCTGAATATGATTATGATTTGTTTGTAATTGGTGGCGGCTCGGGCGGCGTACGTGCTGCACGAATTGCGGCTGGGCATGGTGCTCGAGTAGCTATTACTGAAGAGCACCGATACGGAGGTACATGCGTAATACGGGGCTGTGTGCCGAAAAAGTTTATGGTTTATGCAGCCCACTTCGCTGAGGAGTTTCACGACGCAAAATCCTATGGATGGGACATCGAAAACCAGGTATTTGATTGGAACCTCCTGATAAAAAATAAAGATACAGAAATCGATCGATTAAATTCGATCTATATCACTCTTCTCGAAAATGCCGGAGTAACAATATTCAATGGCCATGGCTCTGTATTAACACCAAATTCTATACAAATAGAAGATCAGGTAGTTTCAGCAGACAAAATACTGATCGCTACCGGGGGTTCGCCGTTTATACCGCCGTTTTCTGGTTCCGAGCACGCTATAACTTCTAACGAAGCGTTCTATCTTGAAGAACTACCAGATCGCGTAATTGTTGTAGGCGGCGGCTATATAGCGGTGGAATTCGCGGGTATTTTTAATGGTCTCGGCAGTAACACGCAACTGGTCTATCGAGGAGATCAAATCCTTCGTGGGTTCGATCAAGATATTCGCAATCATTTGGCGGAAGAAATTACTAAGAAAGGTATACAAGTACTACTAAATCAAACGATTGAGTCGATAGAACTAGCTGCCGATGGTAAACGCAAAGTCACATTTGCAAACGGTGACACTAGCGTAGTCGATCAAGTAATGTACGCCACTGGCAGAAACCCAAACACAGAACATCTGGGTTTGAACGCCATTGACGTCAAAACGGGTGCGTCTGGCGAAATACTAGTTGACCAATACTCACGTACAAATTTAGATAACGTTTACGCCGTCGGAGATGTTACCGATAGAATTGCGTTAACGCCGGTAGCAACTATGGAAGGACATTGTTTTGCAGATACTCAATTTGGAAACAATGAGCGTATTGCTGATCATCGAGATGTACCATCGGCCGTGTTCTCACAACCACAAGTGGCCACCGTCGGATTGACTGAATCAGAAGCACGCGAAAAACACGCCAATATTAAAACACATACGTCAGAATTTCGCAGCCTAAAGCTCAGTCTTACAGACAATACAGAACGAACTTTTATGAAATTGGTTGTCAATGTAGATAACGACCAAGTGCTTGGCGCACATATGGTCGGAGCCGATTCAGCCGAAATACTACAGGGGATTGCTATTGCGATCCGCGCTGGTGCAACAAAAAGTGATTTCGACAGAACCGTGGGCATCCATCCTTCTACGGCCGAAGAATTCGTAACCATGCGCACACCAACGGCTTAAGTTTACCGCCTAAGATTTACAATCGATCCGCTATTTCTGACAAACGGCGCAGTAATAACTTGTACGCTGACCAAGAACCCGGCTCCGAATACTATTCCCGCAGCGGTAGCACGGCTCGCCAGCCCGACCATAAATATTTAGCTGCTGGCTAAAATAACCTGGTTTTCCATCTTCATTAGTAAAGTCTTTCAACGTAGTTCCACCAGAGTCAATCGCACGAGACAGCACCGTTTTAATTTCCCCTACGAGGCGGACACAATCATCTTTGCTAATTCTTCGCGCAGCCTTACCCGGCATAATGCCAGCCATATAAAGGGCCTCGCTAGCGTATATATTCCCAACCCCAACGACGATGTTGCCGTTCATAATAAAGTTTTTGATAGCAACATTGCGCTTTCGAGTTCGCTTAAACAAGTAATCTGCTGAAAACGTGTCCCCAAGTGGCTCGGGACCCAAATTTGCAAGCAGTTTATGGCCCTCCAAATCGCTGTTTCTGCTGTATAAAATGCAACCAAAACGACGTGGATCGTGAAAACGAAGCACAACACCATTATTGAAATTTACGTCTAGGTGATCATGCTTTTTTATTTCACTAGTTGATGGTAAAACTCGCAATGACCCAGACATTCCTAAATGAATAATGAGTGTGTGTTGACGTCCGCGCAGTAATAAATATTTAGCTCTGCGGCTAACCTCGCTGATCGTCTCTCCGCTAAACACCTCGCCAAGTTCATCTGGTATTGGCCACCGTAAGGATCGCTGACGAACCTCAATCCCTTCAACTACCTGATTTAATATATGCGGCTCAATTCCACTTCGGGTTGTCTCAACCTCGGGCAATTCAGGCATAAGCGATAGTGTGGGGCTAACTAAACTGCCGAGGGATCATGCTGTAAGTTTGGGCTACCACTATCCAGGGCTTGTAGACCACGCCGATACAAATCCAACGCTAAATCGCCGTCACCAGCTTCTTCTCTAAGTTTGCCGAGCGCGGAATATGCTTCGGCGGCTCGCCCATCAGCGGCCGCCTGCTTTAACCAAACCTCAGCCTCTTCTATACGACCCGCTGCGATACCCAGCCTACCGAGGGCAAGCTTTAAAGCTGCACTATCATCATGTTCTGTTAACCAGCGCTCGGCATGTTTCAGCATACTCTTAGGATTCGCATCCGAAATACTGCCATACAAGTTAATTAGCCGCTCCTCCCATGAGCGTTTAATAGCCTCACGTAGAACTTTTTCAGCATCCGAACCACGGCCGATCGACATCAAACTGCGCGCATAGGCTATACATGACTCAACGTCCTGACGCGATTGCCGAGGCAGAGATTTCCAAACCCCATCAACCTCCTCGGCAGAGGCTTCTAAGACCTGCTTGACGTATAAACGTCGCTCAAGCGGTTGAAGTATTGACTCAGGAAGTGCTTTAAACGAACGGGCTGCAGGTAATGCCCCCTCTAATAATTCGCGATCGCCAAGCTCATCTGCAGCTTGTACCA
>DNHK01000149.1 GCA_003485905.1 Gammaproteobacteria bacterium
TTCTACTGGAACCACACCATAGTGTGAATCGCCTCTTCCTACGCTTTCAAATACGGCAGCGATAGTATTCACCGCACGAGGAGTTACTGCATGCCCAAAATGCTTCAGTACAGCTGCCTGGGTATAAGTTCCTTCAGGCCCTAAGTAAGCAACGGTTAACGGCATCTCTGCGGCAAGTGAGGCCGACATTATTTCACGCATCAGTCGAGCTATCTGCTCATCTGACAATGGACCCTCATTGCGTTCTCGTATACGTCGCAATACTTGAGCTTCACGTTCTGGCCTATAAAACACCGTTGAACCTTCGGCTATCTTGGCCTTCGCTATATCACCAGCGACAGCCACACGCTCGCTGATTAACGTCTGAATTTTTTGATCGAGCTGATCGATTTTCAGCCGCAACTCATCCAACTTGTTTTCGTCTTCACTCATTGCTTATTAAAAACCCCATGGCTTAATGGAGAGACTTATAAAGCACGCGCCATCTTCACGCCATCAATGCTGCAAATCGCGTCGAGCAAAGTTTCAGGCAACGGGCTATCGACATCCACTACTGTATAGGCGATATCTCCCCGCGATTGATTAATCATGTCATGAATATTTAGTTTAGCCGATGCCATCGCTGTAGATATCTGCCCAACCATATTTGGTACATTTGCATTAGCAACAATTAATCGGTGTTCTGACCCTCGGGCCATAACAACCTGAGGAAAATTGACGGAATTAACAATGTTGCCATTTTCGAGAAAATTCATCACCTGATCAGCTACCATTATTGCGCAGTTATCCTCCGCCTCCGCCGTCGACGCACCCAAGTGCGGTAAGCCAATTACTTTCTTAGATTGCTTAGTGCGGTTGTTGGGAAAGTCGGTTACGTAAGATTGTAAATGCCCGGAATCAACTGCACTACAAACCGCATCATCATCAACTATACCTCCACGCGCCATATTCAAAACAGTAGAGCCCGAACGCATCTTGTTAATATTACTAGCGTTAAGCATACCTCTAGTCGCATCGATTAGCGGTACGTGAAAAGTAATGAAATCCATCTTAGGTAACATTTCATCAAGTGTTTGCGCCCGAACGATTCGCGAAGATAGCTGCCATGCACCATCAACTGTTAACGCTGGATCAAAACCAATCACATTCATGCCTAGTTCTACGCACATATTAGCGACTAGGCGCCCAATCGCTCCCAAACCAACCACACCCACGGTTCGCCCAGGCAATTCGAATCCTGCGTATTTCTTTTTCCCAGCCTCAACCAATTTGGCTAGCTCAGCATCGTCACCCTCTAGCCCTCTGGTATACATCCACGCATCCGCCAGATGGCGACAAGACATCAACATACCTGCCAAAACCAATTCTTTGACTGCATTAGCGTTAGCTCCAGGTGCGTTAAATACAGGTATACCCATGCTAGCAAGCTTATCGGTTGGGATATTGTTCACCCCAGCGCCTGCCCTGCCCACCGCTTTAAGAGTCTTGGGTATTTCCATATCATGCATCTTGAAAGAGCGAAGCAAAATTGCGTCGGGTGCGGATATATCATCGCCAACATTGTAATTCTCAGTGAGCCTGTCTAGGCCAATTTTCGAAATATTATTTAGGGTTTGTATTTGGTACGTCATTTGCCCTCATCAGTAGTAGGTAAGCTTTATCATTCTGCCTTAATCAATGGCAGAAAATTAGCTAGCTACCTTTGTACTTGAAATAGTTAAAAATAATCTTGAATTTCTATGTTGGGATCAAGCTTGATATGAATGGAAACGCAACTGAACCCCTAAATTTATACCGTCAACTCACTACGTATTTCGCACCTGAAAGTCCTGCATAAATGCGATTAAAGCGTCAACCCCAGCTTCCGGCATTGCGTTATATATACTCGCCCGCATTCCACCTACAGCTCGATGTCCCTTTAATGAATGCAAACCAGCATCGTGAGATTCGGCAAGAAAATCTGCGTCTAAATTAGTATCTTTCAAAAAAAACGGCACATTCATGCGTGATCGAGAAGCATTCTCGACATTGTTGGAATAAAACCCATTGGTGCTATCAATATACCCGTACAACTTCGCTGCTTTTCGGATATTAATCTGCTCCATTGCTTCCAGGCCACCATTATCCTTAAGCCATTTAAACACTAAACCACAAACATACCAGCAAAATGTAGGTACAGTATTCACCATCGAATCTGACCCCGCCTGCTTTTCGTAATTAAATAAGGAAGGCGCTAAATCACTGGTTTTACCCAACAAGTCATCCCGAACAATTACCATTGTTATACCAGCAGGGCCAATATTTTTCTGGGCGCCCGCATAAATCAAGCCGTACTTACTCACATCAACTGGTCGCGACATAAAATTAGAAGACATATCGCACACTAATGGCACTTCACCGGTTTTGGGCACCCAATTGAACTCAACCCCACCAATAGTTTCATTAGAACAATAGTGCAAATATGCAGCATTAGGGCTTGTTGACCATTCGGATTGAGGAGGAATACTGGTGTAACCGTCTGATTCTGTATCAAGCGCAACATTCGCATTACAAAAACGCTTGGCTTCGGCAACCGCTTTCTTAGACCATGAACCAGTAGTCACATAATCAGCCACTGTTGCATCACCGATTAAATTCAATGGTATCGAAGAAAATTGCATTTGCGCGCCACCCTGCAAAAACAACACCTTGTAGTTATCCGGTATACCTAACAAATCACGCGCATCTTGCTCTGCTTCAGCAGCCATCGCCATAAACGGCTTACCCCGATGCGACACCTCCATTACTGAAGCACCAGTGCCGTTCCACTCGAGCAGGTCTTGTTGAATTGTCTGCAAAACCTCTAAAGGAAGTGTTGCTGGACCCGCACTAAAATTAAACACTCTTGCCACTGCTCTAAACTCCGTATTTTTTAAAAGGATACAGGATCACACGTTCCAGCACATTGAAACTGCAACAATTCGCTTCACTCAATGCCCGATCAAAAGCCCGTTCATATGATCTTATTTTGGGGCGGGAATAATAAAGGTAAATCCAATAAAAACCTATCGACAAGTAGGAAAAAACCCAAAGCTAACGACGTAATGCGCAACCGAAGAAACCAATCCCTCAATATCGGTTTCCCCGTAAAACCAAGCAAGCCCAATTAAGAAATAGGTTCTAAGAGTTCAGGTTCAGTTTTATTTCCAAGCGCTACCTCTTTCGCATCTAACCTTCATCTTCAGATTCAGGAGTATTATTGCTTTCGTCGGACTCAGTAGAGCCAACATGCTCACCTACAGGCGGGTCGGGATCAACTTCAGGTTCTTCTGCGATACCGTCGCCTACATCCGTATCGTCATCTGATTCCGCTACTTTCTGAATACTTATTAACGATTCATCGTCATCAACGCCAATTAACGTTACACCTTGTGTATTGCGGCCTAACGTCGAAACCTCACTAACGCGAGTACGAACCAAAATACCACCATCAGTTATTAACATCACTTCGTCACTTTCTTCGACCAATGAGGCACCAACCACTTTACCGTTTCTATCATTGACCTGAATAGAAATCACACCCTGACCACCACGACCTTGCCGAGTATAGTCAGTAAGCCGGGTCCGTTTCCCATAG
>DNHK01000337.1 GCA_003485905.1 Gammaproteobacteria bacterium
CGCGTTCAGATAGCTTTCATCAGAAGTTTGACCTCCTAAAGAAACTAAGGTGTCCTGTTCTCGCATCATATCGGCCGGTACTGAGTTCATATCCGGATCAGATTGCACCAAGACTATATCGATATCACTTTTCTGTGCTATGCGAATTAGTTTGTTCGCTGTGCAACCTCTAGCATGTATTAATACTTTACGAACTGGCTTAAGCTGCTTGTTGTTTTGCTGATCGTTTAATTGATCACTAGCTGGCTGTTGGTCTGGTAGAAATGAGCCGGCCAAGACACGTTCAATCACATCTTCTACTGAGTCGCCCGGTACCGGAATACTTGGATCGACTTTGGTTAGGCGGCCATCGAGGTCGTTTGCAAATGGGTGTCTCACCAAACCCTGCATTGAGTCACGATTATGCATAAAGTAATTTGCGACTGTGTGTTGTGAGGGTAAAAATGAGGGGACAACAACCCTACCTGCGAACGGTATATCCGCTCCGCTAAAATAGTATGTGTGGACTAGTGGGTGGGTTACAAAGCTGGCCTGTGAACCACCAGTACAATCGCCGAAACCAAAAATAATTATAGGTAAATCATTGTCTCGTATAAACCGAGTGATTCGATCGTTTGTAACGGACATTGAAAATAGTGCATTCGGCCCTTCTTTTGTTTGCATGCCGCCTGACGATACAAAACATATTACTGGCAGCCGCCTAGCCGCACAGTGCACGAGTAATTTACATAGCTTGGTGGCGCCAGCCATATCAAAAGCGCCAGCCTGAAAGGAGATGTTCGATATAAAAACGCCCACTTCGATCCCGCTGTCAGCACGCAGCGTTGCGGTTCCAGTCACTACCCCACAAGGCGTTGTTTTATTCGCCAAAGCTTTTTCAACTGACAGTCGAAATCCAGGAAAATTAACTGGATTCGAGGTAATCAAGTTAGCGTCAAGTTCCTTGAAGTTTTGAAAAAACTTTTCTTGAATAGCATCAACCGTGGCCAATTTCCGACTTTTTATATCAGAAATTACACGCTGTATACGCATGCTTACCGATGCTATTGCCAATTGATTCCAAAAATCCTTACGCTTACCTATATGCACTGGATTTATAGTGCCATCATAATCTTTACCACTATTGTTAGCGGCAAAGTATCGCGGCAAGAGACTTTCGAAAAAGAAGGTGATCAATACAAGAAGGGCGTCAGATAGACGTGGAAACGCTATACGCTTCCATTCCTCTACGTCTTTTAAAAATTCTCCACGTCGCTTAAATGACATGAAAAATGCTAGCCAGCTGGAAAAATTTGCAGAGTTATCTGTTCCATCACCAGCGACTGAACTGGTGGCCTGTCGCATCGAATCATCCAGCAACCGTTTCATTGTGTCGGCCGATAGAGTATGGAAATTTTCTGTTTCGGCAGCTATTTCATTTAGATTGTCTACAAATGTATTGTAAAGCGCATCGAAAATAAGAACGTTCTGAAAATCGGTGATCAGGGTCTCACGTAGTTCTGGAGAAAACATGAGCTCACGCAGACTTAGGTCCGCTAAATCCTGACTAAAAAGATCATCGTCTCGTATTTCATCCCCGCTAGCTTCAAGAATAGTTTCCTTAAGGCGACCAAAATTATATGGCGAAGATCCCTTCCACTGGTTGTACAGATATAAACCAATACTCGAACACAGCTTGCGTCGTGCTTCTTGGTAGTTTTTCTCAGGTTCTCCTAGAATTAGTTTCGCCAAACGGTTTCTATCGGCACCAATTTCATTTCTACGTTGTACAAAACCTTTAAATGCTTTGCAGATTGTATCTATATAGATAAGTTTTTCTGAGTCTTCAAACCATTGTGAAAAAGCAAACTCTTGTGACTTTAGTGTTCGTTCAGCTAAATCTCCTTTAGGTAACTCCTCATTTGCCAGACGACCATAAGAACGCAAATTAGAGGAAGATATTCTTCGTCGTAATCCGATGTACCGCAGGTGGCGACAGCTATGCCCGAACACACCTGGAAACTGACTGGCACCCTTGGCCGATGAAAATGCGTCTATTTCGGACGAGGTTTTAAGTGCAGGTGAGGGATTCACAAATCGCTCAACGCTACGTTGGTAATGCCGCATTATTTCTGGATGTTCTACAGTGAAATTAGCGGAAGCTTTCTCGATACTGACAATGGCTGAAGTAATGGTTTTTAGTAGTTTACCAATATCGTCCAGATCATTTTCAGGGCTCCAGCGAACCACACCATCAATAGATCCGCGCTTCGCAAGCTCCCATGAGGACAAGCCTACATATCTGGCACTTTCTTGCCAGGAGAGTCCATACTGTTTCGCGATATTTGCAAGGCCTTGTGGCTGAATTGTATTGAAAACGCCGGTTTCTAGCGCGAGCAAAACATTGGTAGAAGCTAATGGGATTGCACCACCTGAGTAGCCCAGTCCATAAATTATGCCAACTGTAGGAACATGTGTATTACACATTTCGGCAATAAGACGTGAAATTGAATGTGCTTGATTCGCGGCATTTGCTTCGGCGCCTGCATCAGCGCCTGGGGTATCAATAAAGGTTACAACTGGAACTCCGTGATCGCTAAAATCCCGTACGATTTTTACCGCATCGAGGTGATGTTGTGGCTTCCAAACGCCATTATCTACCTCTCGATTTTGCGCTAGAAACCCCACTCGGCGAACGCCATAGGGCATTTCGATATCTATTTCTGCAGAGTATAAAGCACCATCTTTACGTTCGTGAACAACCTTACCAGGGATTGATTCGATCACTTTGGAGGCGCTGAAGCGTTTTTTGACCTCAGCGGGTTCTAAAGCGGCAGCAATATAACCATCTACGTCTAGCTGATTAAGCTGCTGGACGCGTTTGTTGATATATCCGGCGCTAGCCAGACCTTCTATTGGCGAGGCTATGCTAGGCGATGTTTCACCTTGGAAAAGGCTATAATCGCTGGCCAATTTCTCAGCAGCTTGGAATAATTCATCTGGAGTATATTTTTGATTCTTGTTCGCCATTTTAAATCTTGTTATACCTTGTTTTTAACTGCATTATTTTAGTTATCTAAGGTTTATTAATTTGGACGAAGCCCGCGAGCTACACGACCGATATTCAAGTTGGAGACTGTATCCTCGATCCACTTGTTCAGTGCACGGATATTACGTTATTGGATCAAAAAATTCAGTGCTTTTTGTAAATGCCTGAGACGGAAGTACCTGATATTACCCAATATGGAATGGAATAAAATTAAAGCAGGCGCAGGCTGTATTCTGGATCGATAAGACGGGTTTCTTTGTGATCTTGGCTTCTAATAATTAAGCAACCTTGCGTGTCAACACCGGTCACTTGACCGATGATTTCTGTCTTCCCCTTGGATGCAATAACTTCGCAGTCTTGGAATAAATGAAGCCGGTGCCATCGATCAGCATACGGTGCAAACCCGTGCAGTAGGAATTGATCGCAAAGCTCCCGCCAATTATTCACTAAACCTGCAATTAACTGGTTTCGATCGAGACCTGTATAGCCCGATGAATGTAGATCTGTGCAATTTTGATCAATCGTTGTCTGGTCTTCATCACTCAATTCAATGTTTAGCCCAATACCGCAATTGAGACGTACTTCAGCGCCTGATTCCCCTTGTATATTTATCAAGATACCGCCAATTTTAGCGCCGTTCAAATATAGGTCATTCGGCCATTTTAGCTGTAAGTCCTCAACGCCTAGACTTTCTAAAACACCAACAACCATCACGCCAGCGGCTAGACTAAAAGCAGTGATCCCAGTGGGCCACACAGGAAATTGCCATGCGAGGGAAAGCATAATGTTATGGAATGGTGTGCTGATCCAACTATTTGAACGTCTTCCTTTACCAAGATGTTGCGCTTCAGTCGCAACGAATGCCGATTCTCCTGAATGTAATGAGATTGTTTCTATTTGAACGTTCGTTGAACCTAGCGAGATGTGTACTTGCGAGGCGGTTAGCTTTGATCTTGTAATATTATCTAACCGTTGAAGTATCGAGCCCCGATCCAAAGCTGAATATCCGTTTAGCAAACGGTAACCGGTCGCCGCCTTAGTCTCCAGTGGTAACCCAACCGATCGTAATGCCTTTAATCGCTTTCCAACTGCCACACGACTCATTCCAAGCGATTTTCCTAGTTGATTGCCACTGAGATAGTCATCCGCATCATTGAGGGCAGCGATAAGCTTTTTGTCATTACTATCGTACATAGAAAACAAGATTCAAAATAAGGGTTCCCTTGGAATATAGCAAAGCAGTCTACCTTTGTATCATCCACTAATATGAAGATTGCCCCGTAGGGCTCGTTTAGGTGATTGGTATATAGTAAACTTCAATCAAATAATTAGTTTACTAGCGATTCAGGTTTATGAGCAATCAGTCAATAGCAACAGAGCTATCAAACCCCTCAACTAAACGTGCCACTTTAAATGGCCATCATTACAGTGAAAAGACTGTAAATGCTTTATTTGAATTGCCGTTTTTAGAGCTGGTGTATAAGGCTCAGTCGGTACACCAGACTCATTTTAAGGACTCAGGTGTACAACTTAGCACCCTTATGAGCGTTAAGACGGGTGCATGCCCTGAAGATTGTTCTTATTGTCCACAAAGTGCGCGATATAAGACTGGGTTGAAGGTTGAGCAGCTAAAGCCTGTAGGAGAAATTCTCGCGGCTGCAAAGGCCGCGAAAGCAAATGGTGCAACACGATTTTGCATGGGAGCTGCATGGCGGAGCCCAAAGCAGAAAGACATTGAACATATGGTTGCGGCTATAGAGGCGGTGCGAGGCGAGGGCCTAGAGACCTGTGCGACTTTGGGAATGTTAACACCTGATCATGCTGCTGAACTTGGTGCAGCTGGTTTAGATTATTACAATCATAATCTGGACACATCAGAAGAGTTTTATTCGGAAATAATATCCACTCGCACGTATCAAGATCGCTTGGATACTCTTGAAAATGTGCGTGATGCAGGTATGAAGGTATGTTGTGGTGGAATTGTGGGCATGGGGGAGGGCCAAAACGATAGAGCAGGTCTGCTGGCTACGTTGGCCAATATGAGCCCTCAACCTGAAAGCGTGCCGATTAATAATTTGGTTAAAGTTCCGGGAACTCCACTAGATGATACCCAGGAGCTTGATCCTTTAGACTTTGTTCGAACTGTGGCCGTAGCGCGTATCCTTATGCCTCAGGCTCGTGTGCGTTTGTCGGCTGGTAGAGAACAGATTAGCGATGAAATGCAGACTTTATGTTTTATGGCTGGTGCAAACTCAATTTTTTATGGTGAAGATTTACTGACGACTGGGAATGCAACGCCAGAGCATGATCGTGATCTATTGCAGCGACTCAAATTGGAAGTTTCAGCTTAGTTTGGAACTAGTATTCGATCCAAATGCAATACACTTAGATGGATTGGTCAAGCTGGTTGACCGAGCAAAAGCTCGCGCGACGAAATGGAAGTTTGGAACGATACCCATTTTCTTATAGTGGCCGGCAGGGAAGTGAGCTAGTAGTTGGCGGAAGCCAATTTATAAACTTTAGTAGTAATGATTATCTAGGCCTAGCAGGCCACCCATTACTATCCCAGCGTTTAGCCGAATCTGCACCCTTATGTGGTGTTGGCAGTGGTGCCTCGCATTTAGTCTGTGGGCATAGTGAAGTTCATCTTCAACTCGAAATGGCGTTAGCAGCATTTGTTGGCGCTGAGCGGGTGCTTTTACTGTCTTCTGGATATATGGCAAATGTTGGGTTGCCACAGGCATTAACAGGTCGTGGTGATTTAATATTGAGTGATCGGCTAAACCATGCCTCCCTGATTGATGGAGTTTGTCTAAGTCGTGCAACCAAACGTCGATATAACCATTGTGATGCTGAGCATGCTCAACATCAGGCTAGTCAACAAAAATATGACCGTTGTTTGGTTGTAACTGACGGTGTGTTTAGTATGGATGGTGATATTGCACCCGTGCTTGAGCTTAGGAAATTCGCAAACAGCAACAACGGATTATTGTTGGTAGATGATGCGCATGGATTGGGTGTTATTGGTTCAGGTGGTCGTGGCAGTCTTTTTATGGGTTCAACAAAAGATAAATTAGCTGACTTTAACAATGTCTTGTTAATGGGTACGTTGGGCAAAGCATTTGGTTGTTTTGGTGCATTTGTAGCGGGTAGCACGGATCTAATTGAACATATTTCGCAGACATGTCGCAGTTATATTTACACTACTGCGTTACCCCCCAGCATAGCGGCTTGTGCCATATCTGCGTT
>DNHK01000431.1:0-2153 GCA_003485905.1 Gammaproteobacteria bacterium
TACGTAAGTCGATAATCAATCCGTCAATGCTTCCGGGCTCGATGGCTTCGAGTAGGCGCTGCACGTCGCGAGTGCTACTTCGAAAATCTTTTTCGTTTGCGGCACGTGCATCGAAGTCAGAATAGAACGAAGGAATTGATATTATTGCGAGCTTTCGAGTACCAGCCCCATCCGGAATTTCAATATCGGTTCTTTTGGCGGCTTGTTCTTCCAATTTAATTTTATCTCTAACTAGCTCTAGTAATTCGGGAGCTGATCCCGGTGGGGAAGCTTTTGGTAACACTTCAAGCCGCACAACAGAGCCCTTGGACCCTCGAATCATGTCGACCACATCCATTAATCGCCAACCAATTACATTGATCATATCCTCGGCTTCTGCGCTGCCAAGTGACCCTTGACCAACTCCGACAATACGATCTTCTGCGTGTAGGCCATTGCTTTCATCTGCTGGGCCACCCGGAATAACCCTGTTTACGACAACGTAGTCCAGATCTGTTTCAAGTGCTGCGCCGATTCCTTCCAACGATAAGGATAATCGAATGCGAAAGTTCTCAGCGGTACGTTTAGAGAAGTAGCTGGTATGCGGCTCGACTTCGAGCGAGTAGGCGTTCATGAATATTTCAAACACGTCATCCGCGACCATCTGGTGTATTCGATCAGCCTGCCGCTCGTAGCGTGCGGAAAGCAAACCAATAATTTCTTCAGGCTCCGTTTCGCTAAGTTTTAGGTTTAGCACATCGTTCTTAACACGCTGCCGCCAATAATTATCCAGCTCCATGGTGGTGTTAAACCAGTTGGACTCATCGCTGCGAATAGGAAGCTCTTCTTGTTTGGTAAAATCGAATTCCAAATCTAAAGTGCTAGTTGCGATTTTTGCACGTTGATCCACTCTAGAACGAAATGTTTTAAAAATCTCAAATGCAGGTGACACATCTGAGTCTTTAAGGCTGTCATCAAGACGCGTGCTGTACCTTTCAAATGAAGCGATATCCTGAGCTGTAAAGTACACTTTTGTCGGGTCGAGGCTTTCAAGATAGCGATTCAATAATCGGTTAGAAAGTGTGTCGTTAAGCGCTATAGGGCGATAATGGTATTGACTGGTGATTCCTAATACGCCTTCGATTGCCTTGGCCATATCCGGTGTTACCGTTAGGTCCGCCTCAGCTACGCGCTCTACTTTTGCGGACGCAGTTGAAATTATGATTTGGCCGACAAGCAGCGTAATTATAAGTATTATTTTTTTCATAATATTGAGTTTGAGTTTCCCTACGAAGATTGTCAATTAACAGTAAAGTAATGCTACTTTATTCGTGGTGGCTTATTTGAGTGAAGTTAACTATCTAAGACGTTAATCTTCGTAGCGTTACTCGTTGACGTCCGTGGCGCTCTGTCCCTCATCCAGATCTCTAGGACGGAAACCACCAACAATCGATGCTGCTTTCATAGAAGATAAACCATATGAGCTAATGAGTTGCTCCCCTAGATATAGTGTTGGGGCATTAAGACCTCCGCTCCGCTCTTTAAGCTGATCTTGTGCTGTTTTATTCTCAAACAAATTTTGTTCATTAAAAGGCAGACCTAGTTGGTTCAAATTAAATCGAACCAGATCACAGACCTCACAGTTTTCAGTAGTATAGAGATCGATCGGCTTGGTTCTCATTAGACGTTGGTTGTGTTGATCTCGCTCGTCGATGCCGGAATCGGCTAGCTCACGCTGTTCAAGAACTTGAGATTCGTCTGGTGGCGGTGAATCTTGATAAGTAATGTTTCCTTCTGCATCTACCCATTTATATAGCGTGGCGGCAGTGCCTGCTGATGAAATCAGTAGCGCTAATAGGAGTACAGCTAATCTGTTACATAACATAATCGGTCAACCTCGTTGGCGAACTAACATGCCGGTAGGCATTGTGCATCGCAAATATTAGTTTTGCGATGCTATAGAATCGCTTGTTAAGCCAGTGTGACGAAGTAGTGCCGCGATGTCGGGAAGCCTACCTCTAAAGCGCTTAAATAACACGGCAGCGTCTTCAGAACCGCCTCGTGCGAGGATAGTTTGGCGAAAATCTGCGCCGGTGTCTTGATTAAAAACACCTTCCTCTTCAAAGCGACTGAAAGCGTCACTGGACAAAACCTCTGCCCATTTGTAGCTATAG
>DNHK01000431.1:2164-5179 GCA_003485905.1 Gammaproteobacteria bacterium
CCGCAAAAATATGTGAAAAACTATTTTGAAAGCGATTAAAACTTGGTGTTTGGTATACGGCCACTTCGCTACGTACGGTGTCCAATATGCTTTGTACAGTATCCTCAGAATTAGCGTCATAGCTTGTGTGAATTTGCATGTCGAACATAGCGAATTCAATTTGTCTAAGCGTCTGCATTCCGGATTGAAATGTTTTCGCCGCACGCATTTTTGCTACTAGCTCATCGGGTATTGGGTGATCAGTCTGGTAATGTTTTGCAATTAGGTTTAACGCTTCGCGCTCCCAACACCAATGCTCAAGAAATTGGCTTGGTAGCTCTACAGCATCCCAAGCTACACCATTTATGCCCCCAACATCGGGTTCCAAAACTTGTGTTAGTAAGTGATGTAAACAGTGCCCAAATTCGTGGAACAAGGTTTCTACTTCATCATGCGTCAACTGTGCGGGAGTGTCATCAAGTGGAGGGGTGAAATTACATGTCAAATATGCCACGGGCACTTCAAGTTCATTGTTTCGCATTCGACGCGCAAGACAGGTGTCCATCCAGGCACCACCACGCTTACCCTGTCGTGCAAATAAGTCAGTATAAAACCCACCTATTACTTGTTCGTTCTTGTCCAAAAGTTCATAGAAAGTCACGTCAGAAGAGTTCCACACGCTGGGGGCATGAGCCACTCGTGCAGAAATCCCGAATAACTTGTTTACCACTTCAAAAAGACCGTTAACCACCGTATCAGCGGCAAAGTATTCCCGGACTTGCTCTACAGAAAACGAAAACTTTTGCTCGCGTAGCTTTTCACTGTAATAAGCCAAATCCCAAGCTTCGAGTTTAGCGGGACCACCGTTATCGGCAGCAAACGCTATTAGGTCCGCGATTTCTTGCTCGGCTACGGGTTTCGCTGCCGCACATAATTCGCTAAGAAACGCGATAACTTCGTTCGCATTACTTGCCATTTTAGTTGTCAGTGCGTAGTCGGCATAGTGAGGGCGGGTGTGTAGTTGGGCAAGCGCCTGTCGAGCCTGCAAAATTTCACTTATAACGGGTGCGTTATCATATTGACCTTTGTTTTGCAGCTCGCTAGCCCGGGTCGAATAAGCGGTATAAAATTGTTTTCTTAGTTCGCGATTGTCGGCATATCTAATAATTGGCAGATAGGAGGGCATTTGCAATCCAAATCGCCACCCATCGACGTTCGCCGTTTTAGCAGCTTGCCGCCCGAGATCAATAGCGCTTTGCGGGAGCCCAGCAAGTAATTGTTTGTCGGTAATGTCTCGATGCCAACTTTCTGTTGCATCCAGTAAATTACGTTCAAACTGATTCCCCAGATCAGATAGTTTGGCTTGTAGCGCTCGAAATTCCTCTCGTGCATTATCGTTTAGGTCGACACCAGCATGTTGAAAGTTACGTATGGCATTGGTGATTACTCGTTTGCGCTCAATGTTCAGGGTTTCGAATTCAGGGTGATTATGAAGCGCAACGTACCGATCAAATAATGCACGATTTTGGCCAAGTTCAGTATAAAAGGCAGATACCATTGCCAGGCAGTCAGGGAATATTTCACGTAATTTAGGAGTATCCGCGACGCCATTGAGATGGGTTATTGGTGACCAAAGATGGTCAATAGCTTCCTCAACATCATTCATCTTCTCCACTATAGACGAGTCAAACTCTTGTTCCGTCTGGTCTAGAAGGTGAGCTATTTGATTACGAGCTTCTGCCAGGCAAGCGTCAAGCTTTGCAGGGATTTCTGATAATACAATTTTGTCAAAGCGAGGTAAGCGCTGGTAGAGAGAAGTATTAAGGTCGTTCATCTAGATGGATTTCAATTTGATTGTTTATTGAAGTAGCTGTTCAATGACGTAGTTCGGCCATAACTGCTTTGGTGTTTGGCTGAAAACCATTCCAAATAGCAAAGGCTTCGGCAGCCTGTTCTACCAGCATTCCAAGTCCATCGGATTGCTGGTGGCAACCAGCTTGCGCCGCTAACATCATAAAAGCGGTTGCTGATTCCGCATACATTAGATCGTAGGCGAGTTTACCTCCAGCGAGGCATTTTTCTGGAACGGCAGGAATGTCCTGCTGGAGTGAGCTAGAGCTTGCATTAATAACAATGTCGTAGCTGGAATTAAGCTGATCAAACGACAACGCCCTAATATTGCCAAATTCTTTGAACATCTCAGCTAATTGCGCCGCTTTTGAATACGTTCTATTAACTATATCAATAGAGCTGGGCGATTGTGTCAGGAGTGGCTCGATTATGCCTCGGCTAGCACCACCGGCGCCGATTATGAGCAGTTTTGCATTTAGGCAGGAGATTTGTAAATTAAGCGTTATGTCTCGAACCAAGCCGATTCCGTCCGTATTGTCGCCTATCAACTGGCCATCTTTCATAAATAGAGTGTTAACTGAACCGGCAAGCTCGGCTCGAGTACTAAGCTCATCACAAAGGTCATATGCCGCTAGTTTGTGCGGGATGGTCACATTAAGACCGATTCCCCCATCTTTAAAAAACCTGGTGATTTCTTCAGATAATGCTGCGGAGTGAACTTGCTGTTTACGGTACTCGAGCGCAATGCCGGCTTGTTCTGAAAATAGCGTGTGTATGCGTGGCGATAGACTGTGATCTATCGGGTTACCCATGACAGCGAAGCGTTTCATTGAATTGTAAGCGTGCTTTTACGAGCCCGTTTTACTCTCGCTCGGGAAGCAGGCTTTCACCGGCGACCATATCGTCAATCGATTCGTGCTGCCTGGTTACAAACCATTGATCGTCGTCAACTATTACTTCGGCAGCACGCCCGAGCGTATTGTAGTTTGAACTCATTACGGCGCTGTATGCGCCCGCAGATCGAATAGCAACGAGATCATCTGCAGCAATCGCAAGTTCTCTGTCTGAGCCAAGCACGTCACCGGTTTCACAAATAGGTCCAACCACATCGTAAAGCGCAACAGGTCGAGCCTCTGTGGTTTGTACAGGTATGATTTCATGCCACGCCTGATATAACGCCGGGCG
>DNHK01000006.1 GCA_003485905.1 Gammaproteobacteria bacterium
CCCGTTCGAGCAGTACCATCGTCTCAAAAAGAAACTTCGAATATTTTGACAGGTAGCTCAGACGGCTAGTTGATTCAGTTATAAGTCATCATTTGAGATGGGCAGTAAATCCTGGATCATCTTGAATGTTTGGTAGCATTTGTTTGTAAGGCGTTTAAAAGCAATAGTGTCGCCCCCACCTATGGGTGTGAGTGGTTGCTATTTAATTTAGTTGGTTTATTAGTTTTAAGTATCCTCGAACCGGGTTGCACCGCTTTAGATGCCGCTTTAAGTTTAGCGATTATATTAAAGTTAAGCGGTAACATTCTAGTTTGGGGAATTACTGTAGTTTGGAGTTAGTCATGAGTGAAGTTCAAATAAACGCACCTGCAGAGCCTCTTGAGTTCACAGTGGATGCTGCGATGAAGGTAAAAGAGTTAATTGAGGAGGAGGAAAACTCCGAACTAAAATTGAGGGTTTTTGTCCAAGGTGGAGGATGCTCGGGATTTCAGTACGGATTCACCTTTGATGAAGAGCAGCAGCTTGACGATATGTCGGTTGATAGGGAGGGTGTTCGTCTAGTTATTGATCCGATGAGTTTTCAGTATCTTGTTGGTGCCAAGATAGATTACCGGGATGATTTAGAGGGTGCTCGGTTTATAATCAATAATCCAAACGCTTCTACAACGTGTGGTTGTGGTTCTTCTTTTTCCGCGTAGTCTAATTATTAAGCTCTTTTTGAGCTCATTTTGATTTATCCATTATATGGGTGGTGATCGCGCTAAGCGGTTGATCAACTTTAGCTTTAGATTAACCCCAGCGGCCACCTAGAACACATTGCCTGCTTGCGCCTGTCACTGCGGGTACATTTCCCGCTTTACCGTTTAAATAACACCAAGCTAGCCAAGCAAATCCCGCGGCCTCAATCCAGTCGGGGTCCATACCAATCGCACTGGTGCTTGAAACTCTACCATCTACTGACGCGGTCAACAGATTCATTAAGGCTAGGTTATGCGCGCCACCGCCACAAATAAACGTTTCGTCTGGACCACTTTGATCTACACAGGTCGTTATTGATTGTGCCGTCAGTGCGAGCAAAGTTGCTTGCACATCTTGTGGCGCCAATCGGTTTAGTTCAGGGCAGCTGGCAGCAAGCCAGTTAAGATTAAAGTAATCCTGCCCGGTACTTTTAGGCGGTTGTTTTTCGAACCATGGGTCAGCTAGCAGTTGATCTAGAGTTGATTTATTTACATTTCCAGTTGTTGCCCAATGCCCCTGATCATCGTATTTTCCATCTTTATGTTTGGCATACCAGGCGTCCATTAAGGTGTTCCCGGGGCCTGTGTCATAGCCATTGATATTGTTGCCCATCAATGTCGTGATATTGGCAATGCCACCGATATTAATGATCGCGCGATTTTTGTCTTGATTCGCAAATATAGCTTGGTGAAAGGCGGGCATCAATGGCGCGCCCTGTCCACCAAACGCCATATCAGCGCGTCTAAAATCAGCAATGACTGGGATACCGGTTTGTTGGCTGATCACATTTGGGTCTGCGATTTGCAACGTGCTCGCCAAAGACGGATAGTGTCTAATAGTTTGGCCATGTGAGCCTATCGCTCGAACTTCAGAGTGTTTTATTCCAGCCTGTTCTATCAGGCTGTTGGCGGTTTCAGCAAAGATGATTCCCAGTTGTACATCAAGTGACATGAGAGTTTGTAGCTCATTTTTTGAGCCTTCCAGCATCAACGATTTGATCGAAGCTTTGCTCGCCGTTGAGTAATTTCCCGAGAGTGTGTCGATTAATGAAATTGTAGTATCGTTAATTTCGACCAGCGCGGCATCAATACCATCAACGCTGGTGCCCGACATGAGGCCGATGTAGAGGCCTGAATTATCGGTTGGCATCTTAGTTAGGATCGAAGGTGTAAGTTAAGCGTGTTGAAGAGGGCAGTTGTAGCCAAAGACGCATATTCAGCGTTACTTGATATCGTTGTCGACCATTGCCAATCGATTTGAACCTGGTGCCTCAAGTTTTGCTGACACTATAGTTACGTGTGATTCAAAAGCTTGTCGGTCATTTTCTGGTACTGGCGAAGCTTTGGGGAACTTGTAGCTCAATGGATCTCGATGCGTGTCGTCAACCCTGAACTCATAATGTAAGTGTGGTCCGGTGGCCAATCCGGTACTGCCGACATAGCCTATAGTTTCACCCTGTTTTATCGAAGAACCGCTGCGAACGCCCTTCTTAAATCCTGACATGTGAGCATATAGCGTACTGAAACGACCAGCGTGGCTGATTATGACCGTTTTGCCATACCCTCCATTGTTGCCAACTTGTTTGATTGTGCCATCGGCGGTGGCGCGAATTGGTGTGCCGTTAGATGCGGCGTAATCAACACCTTTATGTGAGCGCCATTTTTTAAGGATGGGGTGAAAACGGTTTTTGCTAAAACGTGATGATATTCGGCTAAATTCAACTGGCGTGCGTAAGAACGTACCGCGCATGCTTTCGCCTTCAGGTGTGTAATAGTTCGCGTTTCCTTCCGAATCGATAAAGTGAAAAGCTTGGTAAACCTCGCCGCGGTTAATAAATTGCGCGGCTACTATGTTTCCATTATCTAATCTTTCACCAGCTAGATTAAATTCCTCGTAGATTAATCTAAAGCTATCGCCCTCTCTTAGTGCGACGGCAAAATCTATATCCCAGCCGAATACATCGACCATTTGCATAATTACAGGAATTGGCACGCCACTTTGTTCGGCAGCTTCGTAAAGCGAGGAATTAATTGATCCAGCGACATACACCTCTTCAGTTTCGTAAGGCTTGGTTTGCTCAGTAAATCGGTATTTTGGTTTTTTTTCACTTAATTCAACGCTATCGGCATTACGGGAGTCCAGGCCTGATATCTGTACTTTAAAGTCGGTAAGCGCATCGATAGGGTAGGAAATTTGATCTAGTTCATCATTGTCGGATATATGAAAGCGTATCTGCTTACCTACTCGAATATTTTTAAGCCGTTCGCCCTCTTTCAGACCGGTCACTTCAAGTGGCACGTTGGCGTCAAAGCCATACTTTTCAAATATGATGCCTAGAGTTTCGTTTCGTTTGATGGTGTGAGAAATCCATTTGCCGGGTTCGGCTTGTAAGGCAGGCGCCGGTGGGGCCACGTTGCTTGCGCTGGCTTCCTGTTGCTGATCCAGTGAGGGATTAACAGAGGCAGTTGAAGACGTTGCAAGCCAAGCTATAAATGCGAGCAGACTGCCGGCCGCCAACCAATGATGTTTGCGCACCCGTGCCAGCCCAGAATT
This sequence comes from Gammaproteobacteria bacterium, assembly GCA_003485905.1. Lineage (GTDB taxonomy): Bacteria > Pseudomonadota > Gammaproteobacteria > Arenicellales > Arenicellaceae > UBA10349. The sequence goes on from DNHK01000006.1 coordinate 3,292, forward strand.
TTGCGCGCGCAATAGTTGTGGCGCAAGCGGCAAGTCTTTATAGTCGCGGTTGAACGAAGATTGGTATGGTTTGCTCAAAAGAATTATTTAACCAGTTATCTAAAGTGATTTCTCTGGGGCTGTAATCTACATCTCACCGTCGTTTCGGTCAAAACCTTTTTGTTTATAGGGTTTTTGGTAAGGTTCCAAGAATTGATACTAAACTATCAGTTTAATCATTTGTTTTTAAATTTGAATTAGAAACCTTGAATTAAAAACTACGTATTAACGGTTGCAAATAAAGTGGCGCATGTGGAAGAACAAATAGCAGAAATAAAGCGGGGTGTTGAAGAAATACTGCCAGAATCCGACCTGGCTGAGCGTCTCAAGTTGCGACCACAGCTGACTATTAAAGCTGGCTTTGACCCAACCGCGCCAGATTTGCATCTAGGGCACACTGTTCTTATCAATAAGATGAGGCAATTTCAGGAGCTGGGTCATACCGTTGTTTTTTTGGTTGGCGACTTTACCGCAATGATTGGTGATCCAAGCGGTAAATCAGCGACAAGGCCGCCGTTAACGCGCGAGCAGATAGATGCAAATGCGGAAACCTATAAAGAGCAGGTATTTAAAATCCTTGATCCGGACAAAACTCAGATTCGCTATAACTCTGAATGGTTCGATAAAATGGGCGCAGATGGAATGATACGCCTAGCGGCACAACATACGGTTGCTCGTATGCTCGAACGTGATGACTTTAGTAAGCGCTTCAAGGGCGAGCAACCGATCTCAATCCACGAGTTTCTTTACCCCTTAGTGCAGGGTTATGACTCTGTGGCGCTTGGTTGCGACATAGAGTTGGGCGGAACAGATCAGAAGTTCAATTTATTAGTGGGGCGTGAGTTGCAAAAGCAAGAAGGACAGCTGCCGCAAATGATTTTGACAATGCCTTTATTGGAAGGTCTTGATGGCGTGCAGAAGATGTCCAAGAGTTTGGGCAACTATATTGGTATCACTGACCCAGCGAACGAGATGTTCGGTAAGCTAATGTCGGTCTCTGATGAGCTCATGTGGCGTTATTTCGAGCTACTTAGCTTTCGTTCGCTTGCAGAGGTGGCTGGTTTGAAAGAGGCTGTAGATGAGGGCCGAAACCCTAGAGATGTAAAATTTGAACTAGCCAAAGAGATAGTCGAACGATTTCATGATGGCGTTGCAGCAGATGGTGCATTGCAAGATTTTATGCAACGTTTTCAAAAAGGTGGCATGCCGGATGACATGCCAGAAGTGGAGGTGTCTGCCCAAGAGGGCACAATACCATTGGCCAATTTATTGAAGCAAGCTGGTTTGTGTCCAAGCACATCTGATGCAATGCGTATGGTCAAACAGGGGGCGGTCCGAATAGATGGTGAGCGTGTGGAAGATTCACGAATCGCGATTAAACCCAGTGAAGCCGTATATCAAGTAGGTAAACGGCGGTTTGCGCGAGTAAAGATAATTACATAACGCTCGCAAGTTGAGGGGCGTGCGTAGCAACGAATTTCCTTCGTGTTGGCGGTTAGCTCGTAGTGAACGCACTGTTGCTACCTTCGATTTGAGTTGATACGGGTCAGCTTATTCAGGTTGTTGGTAAATAGACCACACAAATTAATGCATTGAGTTATTTAAACCTCTGTTTTTATGCGTGTTTTTGTGATTTCCGAGTGTGTTAAAAGTTTTTTGTGGTTTTATTAAAAACAAGTGTTGACGGGACTACTTCCGCGCGTATAATGCGCCCTCCTGACACGGCTGGGGTTTGTTTTCCAGCAACGCTTTTAGCGGTCAGGATCGTTCTTTAAAAATTTAGACCAAACAATTTGTGCGGGTGCTTTCGTCGACGATAGGTTTCCAAAAACCTTGCTCTTGAGGAAGCATCGCAAATCGCAATGATTCCAAGAGAGCCAGTTTCGCCCTTTTCTGTAATAAGGGGTTTCCTTTTTTAAGATTGAACTGGAGAGTTTGATCCTGGCT
>DNHK01000246.1 GCA_003485905.1 Gammaproteobacteria bacterium
AGGCAGTTGGACAGACGAAGAAATTATAACGGCTATACGCGATGGGCTAAGGCCCGACGGAAGCTTAATCGGTCCGCCTATGCCGAGTCCGTTTTATGCAACCATGTCTGATTACGATGTTCAGTCGATTGTCGCTTATTTGCGGACCGTTGAGCCCATTAGTAATGTCGTACCAAAATCAGAATATAGTATTCCGTTGCCACCAAATTACGGGCCAAAAGTTGAGAGTGTTCCGGAAGTAAGTAAAGATGATCTGCTAGCCTATGGGCGCTACGTTACCCATACCCTAGGCCATTGCACTGAGTGCCACACACCGATGAGCGAAGGACGTATTGATTTTAGTCGTTTGAATGCTGGTGGGCGCGTTTTGCCGAATGTGTTTGGTGTTGTGACTGGAGTTTCATTGAATATTACTCCTCATCCGGCTGCGGGAATTGGGGAATGGTCCGATGACGAAATTAAGCGCGCAATTACCGATGGGGTTAGTCGGGATGGCCGCGAATTAGTCAAAATGATGGGCTTTCCTTACTATAAAAATATCAATGAAGAAGATATGAAAGCCATGATCGCTTATCTCCGATCAGTGCCTCCGTTTCCCGAATTGGAGTAACGAAAAAAGGGGGCAGACAACGAATGCCTGCCCCCGCCTAGGGTTTTCAGTATTTGCGAGGAAACGATGTTCCTAGTGTTATTCGCCTAATACTTCTCGAACCGCGGGTTCGAGTCCAGTTAAGCCCCAACGTTTACCTTCTTCAACCGCGGCATCGGCGCTGGTTCCGTTTTCTTGTGCTGCCGATATAGCGGCTAGCGCGCCCACGCGATTACTACTGCCGCAATGCACCAGCACAGGTTCATTGCCAAGTGATTTTAGTAGCGACTGCAGGGTCGCGGCGTTTATGGGATTAATATCGCCAGCTTTGCTGTCAATCGGAATGTTGTGATAAGTCACTCCATCCAGCGATTCAACATATTCTTGTTCGTTCCAATCAAGCTCACTTGCAGGACGTAAACTAACGACGTGCTTAATACCCGAGTTGCCAAGTGTGGCTAGTTGCTCCTGTGTTGGCTGGCCTGCAGCAAATACAGTGGCCTCAGGGTGATTAAGATTACGGATTTCGGCGTTCTCGATTGCAGCAACGTTAAGTGTGTCTTGCGTCGCTGTTATGGAGCACGCAGTTACTGCTGAAAAGAGAAGGCTGGTTAAAATTAGTTTGAGTATTGACTGCATGGTTTCTGCTCCGGATTTGGTTGGATAATATAGATTTATTTTCGACGTTCTCGATTAACCAAATTCAGCTCTTTATTGTGCGGCAATTTGAAGGGGAGCCTTATTCGTCAGCTGACTAAGCGCCATCATCCCTTGAACTTCGTTTCTTACACTGTGTACATCTATATCGTTTATATCTTCTACCTTTGTTTTAGGTGCAGTCGATGCATCAGTATCAGGAGAGGTTTCCGCCATAGTCTGAGCGATCATGGTAGTGATGTTGATAAACAGGGCCAGTCGACTGGCAGCATCCAGGCTCAGGTCTACACTCATGCCACCTAAATGTATAGCCATCAAGTCATTTAGGATGAATATATATTGAAGTCTAAGCATATCGCTGCAGCAAATAGATAGTTTCGTTGCATTGCCTCGCTAAATGCTCTTACGCCAGGAGAATCGCCCGGCAGCGTTAGGAACGAGAGGTCGTTACCGGGTATGACATTGCTAGCATCTCTTTGGACATCAGCAGCTTGCTCTTCTACTGAAAGCATAAGTGCGTTAGCGGTAGCTTCATCATTTCCGTTCTCTTTATTTTTACGTTCTAGGTTATCGTAGTATAGCTCGATGACACTAACGTATTCAGTTTCATCGATAATGCTTCCTGGTTCCTCTGTATCTATACTCATACCCGGGCCCATACTACCGACGTCGGACAATAATGCTCCGATCAATCTTGCTTTATCTATACCTGTGCCGTAAGTAATGCTCGCGCCATATTCAAGGCCCGCTTCACCCCTCAAGAATCGGTGGTACTCGTCAGTCGAAACAAAAGCCTTAACACTGAAATCGCTGGCGGTAAATTCTTCAGGTTCGGAGTTCCGCTCTGTTGACGATTGCGTCGCCCTGTTGCCCAAATATACGCCGTAGGCAAAAGACCCAGCTTCCCGAAAAAAGCCCCCTTCTTCGTTAGCTTTAGCATCATTGGCACGTGCTTCGGCACTGGCACCCCATTCGGTAACCACATAGTTTTTATATTCGTTTACCGCTGCCGGATTTAGAAAAATATTGCGGGTATCCTTTATGAAGTGAGTTCCTTCACTCTCGGTGACTTCGTTACCACCGATAATCGCGTTTCCTAATCGTGCTTTCGCGGCTGTAGCTCCTGCGAGCCACGTGTTTGCTCTGTCAGTTTCACCTTGATTTTCAGCGCTTGAAATTTCGTCGGGCGTGTTTGTAGTGGCGGGTTCCGTTTCATCACGAAGTCGCACTCTACCACCGAATTGTAGGCCACCATCAGTTTCGCCAGGAATATTGAGTCTAAACCGACTATTGTAATTACGGCCGTTCTGAGCATTTCCGGACCCGTCGATTCCAACGCTTGAACGGCCAGTATCGCCGAATCTTAATCCGTTATCGTTTAGATCGAGAATTTCAAAGTCTACGTTTCCTTGCTCCGACAGGAAAACTCTCATATTCTGTTTTGGCTCTACTGGTTTTGGCTCTTCTTCGATCACAAACAAATTAGCGAATGCTGCTAGTGGATCTTCCGAATTTGCGGGGGTTGTAGTTGATGGCTCAGCGCTATTTGAAGAAAGCGTATCATCCTCTGTTCCTTCAACCAGACTGCCGAATGATCCTGCAGACAGATCACCGAATTTAACATTGCCACCCAGGGTATGGGTCGGAGCGGGAAGGCCAAAATCGTCGAAGCCATCTAAAATCACATCATCCCCAAAGAACGCGTCTAGCATTTCCGGAGGTACTCTTCTGATGTCTGGTCTGGAGGAGCTGGAACTGGTCCCCGTCATTGTTTGATCCAGGATAGAGCCAGGTTCTTCAAATTGAACTCCTGAATAGTCCAATTTAATGTTAAAGGCTTCTGTATTGTAGTTATAGTCACAGCCTAAGCCGTTAAGTAATCGATTATTTATTTTTGAATCGCCACCAGAAACGCCGCTCCCGAATGTGCAGGTACCAATAGTCAGAGTCGTATCAGCATTCAGCAAGTAGCGCTGTCGGACTATAGGAAAATTCACCGGTGGCGATAAGTCTTCCATTACAGCCTCAATCATTGCTGGGGATATCATGGTTGGAACTATTGCTGCTGGGGGCGCAACTACAGGTTCTGGTGTTGGCGGGGCGACCACCATATCTGGAACGTTAACATCCGGTTGATTAGGTGTTGGGCAAGCCAAAAGGGTGTTGTTGTTGCCGCCTAATGCGGTTGATCCATCTGGCTGGCGCCAAGTTAGAGTGGCGGCATTAAAATCGCCGAAAGTAATAGAACCTGTTGCCACGCCTCCGGGGCATTCAAAAAAATTGAAGCCGTGCTGGCACCCAACACTTGCATCGTTAGCGTATGCAGGGAATGGTGCCAAGTTAAGAAGTAAAATTGATGCTGCGCTAACTAATACACTTGCAATTGTTGCTTTTGAAATCATCATTTCCTCCTAGTAGCTTACGCTTACGCCAAATACGACGAGTGTTTGAGTGTAATCAAAAGCGTCGACGTTTGATCGGTTATCGAGGTACTGAAGTTATGCGAAACCACTCCAGCTATCATCCAAGGGCACATTGACCCCGAGGTTGGCCAGCCATTGCGTTTCGTCTCGTTCAAACTCAAAACCAGAAGTTCCGGCAAAGCTGTTTAAGTTGTCATAATTAGCATTTCTATACGAAAAATAAACGCTGATATATAGCGACAAATGCTTGTTCCCTATGTCAATTTCTGTTCGTTGGCTCAACTGCCCGAACACTGCCCAACTGTTTCCATCGTAATCGTCACCGTTGGCGTTGTAGCTGCTTATATTAGTTCCCGCCTGCAATCCAGAAGTGTCACTTATTTGCTTGGTATAGCGAAGAGCAAGGTTCAAATTGTTGCCATCTCGATCTCTAAACGCAAATATGTGGTCAAAGTCGTAGTCCTCTTTACCGTAGGTGAGGCGCGCATCTATCGATTGGTCATCGGCTATTTGAACGTCATAGCCACCGTTAATAGACCAGGAGTCGCGCACCGTATCGCCATCGACATTTAGCTTTTCAAAAAAACCACCGAATGAAATAACTCCATCGTTATCCAGTCGGTATCGATATTGTCCGTTGCCCCTTATTACCAGATTGTTTAAATCCGACACGTCAAAGTATTGATCAGTACCTATATTCAATACGCCATACACGTCGCTGCGATCCGATAGTACATGACGATGGCCGGCATTTGCGCCAACGTGAATTAGTCCGGTTCCCTCATTACTGATGTCTAGAGGCAGCGGTTGGTTACGTCCACGCCCAATCGCATTGTCGTTGTAACCACTGTAAGCCTGAAGGCCCCACCAGGAATAGTTTTCTGCCAAAGCACTGGAAGCTGTTACCGCTACAGTTGGCTGGGCAAATTGTTCGCGCAAATAATCTGCTATTGGGGAATCTTGCT
>DNHK01000042.1 GCA_003485905.1 Gammaproteobacteria bacterium
TGTGCCCGGGTAGATCGTTTCGCCATCCATTTGGACAAAAATAATGAGATGACTGAACCAGCCATACCTACAATAAAGGAAAACACTAATAACGACTGGTAGTTAATGCCGCTACCTTCAAGGTATGAACCGATACCAAATAATTGCATGACTATATTTANNTTTAATACAACTAATACAGCCAAATTGGTTAGCAAAAAATAAAAAATACGACCCATAGTATTTAATCCTCGGTATCTAAATCTCAGTGTGTAAAAAATGCAAGCAAGCCAAAGAGAAGCTACTCAAAGCCCCTCTATTAGAACTGATGCTCCTAATATGCTGATGGATCGTGTAAATTTCAACATTCCTATTGTGACAAATCGGTAAAACAACGTAACTTGGCCCACAATCCATCCAGAATCGGTTCATCTGGTACTACGCTACAGTCCAACAAGGCAGTCTCATAATGATTAACAAACTCAAAAGTCTTTTCTCCAGTGACACAGCCAAAAATACGGATCGACAAGACATCAACCTTGACACAGTAGCCGCAGCTCTTATTTTTGAAGTTATTCGAGCAGACGGAAAGGTTGACGATTCTGAAATGCAATCATTGACGAATATTTTAAAACGGGACTTTCAGGTCGACAAAAGTGAACTTGATAACATCCTTATTGAGGCAAAAGAAGTTAGTGATACAACAATTAGTTTGCAACACCTCACCAGCAAAATAAATAAACAATGGTCCAACGAAGAACGACAGAACTTGTTGGTGCATTTGTGGAGAATCGCAATGGCCGACGATCACGTTGACACACACGAACGGCATATAATTCGCCGCATAGCTAACCTACTCTATCTGACCGAATCGCAAATTTATTCAGCTAAAGAATTCGCAAAACAGTGCTAACTACCGGCTTGGTATACTGGTAACCGTTAGGGATCGGTATGTCGGTTATCTACTTTTTAACCGACCAACTATTAGAGCTTTGCTTCAGGCCACAATAACCCATCTCAAGCACAAAAAAACCCCAGTGTTTGCACACTGAGGTTTCGATACTCAATTGATACTACCGTCTAAAAGGGAATGTCATCATCAAAATCACCACCACCCGGACTGGCAGCAGGAGCAGCACCGGCGCCGCTGGCTGATGCTGCAGGCTGTTGCGGAGCAGACTGTTGTGGGGCAGACTGATCATAATTATCGTTACGACTTGCGCCACCGCTGTCGCCTCGACTACCAAGCATTTGCATATCATTTGCCACTATTTCAGTGGTGTATTTATCTTGGCCATCCTTATCTTGCCATTTACGCGTTTGCAGCTTACCTTCAATATACACTTGTGATCCTTTTTTCAAATACTCACCTATTATCTCGGCCAGTTTTCGATAAGCTACCACTCGATGCCATTCGGTCTTTTCTACCTTTTCACCCGAATTTTTATCGTTCCAGCTCTCCGAAGTTGCGATACTGAAATTCGCGATCGCGCTTCCATTTGATGCGTATCTGATCTCCGGATCGCGGCCCAGGTTGCCCAATACTATTACTTTATTTATTCCCCTGCTTGCCATGTGTCTTTCCTCTATCTTAAGATTGTCTATACGTGATACCAGCCTTCATCCTCTGTTAGCGCAAAATATAATAATATTTCGTCTTGGATTTTGGCATAGCCTCACACTCCATGTGATTAGACTAACTATCAGTGTACGTTGGAGTATAACGCCACCTCCGCTAGTTCGAAAGCGTGCCACCGTATTTGGTTGAGTATTTTGATAAGAGTAGTATCAACCAAATCAATAACAAGCCAATACAAGCGATGAATACCGACGCAGCACCATAAACGCCGTACATCCAACCAGAAATCACGCCACCGGCAAATACACCAAAAAATTGACAGGTGTTATAAATCCCCACAGCGGCGCCCCGCTGCTCTTCCGGGGCGGAACGACTAACTTCAGCCGGCAAGGTGGCTTCAAGCACAATGAACCCGAAAAAGAATATTGCCATTACTGCTAGCATTTGTGGAAAAGAGCCGATAGTGCCTTCTGCTATATACCCACTCACCACAACTGATGCACCCCACATAGCAATAATAAGCACAGCGACGGCCATACACATCGTACCGTTAGTCTTGTCCAAACGATGCGAGCGCTTAAGAATAAACACCATACCGACAATGGCAGCGATCATTGCAGGCAAGTATAAAAGCCAGTGCTTATCGGCAACCAAAATTCCATCCACTAAAACCTGAGGTATACATACAAACACGGCCGCCAAGATCGCATGCAGTACAAATATTCCAAAATTCAATCGAAGTAATTCAGCCATTTTCAGCAATACGCCCAAATTGCGTGGTCTACTGGCTATCGTTCTGCTATTTACCTGAGTCGGCTCAGGCACCATCACCCACATTATCAACATCGCTATTGCAGCTAATGCAGCGGCAAACCAAAACAGTCCATCAAGACCAACACTCGAAGCTAATACCGGTGCAACAACTATTGATATACAAAAGAACAATCCGATTGAAGACCCAATAATTGCCATGACTTTGGCTCATTGAGTCGGGCGACTGAGGTCTGAAGCAAGTGCGATAGTTGCGGCAGAAATAGCCCCGGCTCCCTGTAATGCTCTACCAACTAATACAGCGTATATATGGTCACCATATGTGGCCACACCACAGCCTACAATAAATACTGCCAAACCAAACAAAATAACGGGCTTACGCCCTATTCGGTCTGATGCGGTGCCAAATGGAATTTGAAATACCGCTTGGGTCAGACCATATACACCGACCGCCAAGCCCAAATTTGTCGCATTAGCGCCCTGCAAATCAAATGCATATATAGTTAATACTGGCAGCAATAAAAACAAACCGAACATGCGTAAACCAATTACACACGCAAGAATGACACTTGCCCGAAATTCGATTCGATTTAGTTTGTTATCGGCGTCTAACAAAAGAATAAACTAAGGCGTCTTTCAATGTTTATATGCGAGAAATTCGCGAGGCAAGGTATAATATCAGGTTGATCATCTTGCTGGAATTATCATGGATTTTATAACTATTCGAGGCGCCCGAACGCATAACCTCAAAGGCATTGACCTCGAATTGCCACGCAATAAGTTAATTGTAATAACTGGACTGTCTGGCTCGGGCAAATCATCACTGGCGTTCGATACAATTTACGCTGAAGGGCAACGTCGATATGTTGAATCGCTTTCAGCAT
>DNHK01000345.1 GCA_003485905.1 Gammaproteobacteria bacterium
TGGCGGTAGCCTTGCCGGTGTTGGGTCATGCTACCTGGCATCTGTACCGTAAAATGGTCGAGTAATAACTATTGTGCTTTGGATGGCTCATGTCCCGTGTTTTGGGGCTGAGTCTTGGGGCCGAGTTGCTTGGTTCAATTAGTAGTCATGTTCGCAATTTAGCGACGTTCATCATTTTCTATACGCGCTTCAGAATTTGATATCCAAAATTTTGCGGGAAAGATCGAACGGTATCAATTCGGTCTTGGGGATGTTTGGAATCGGTGACGTGAATATGCGCCGAAGGTAGAATTAGTAGCGGAAGTTGAACACGAATTGAATAAGTGAAGGGCCGCTTTGGGTAATTGACGGACATTTGAGGGAACGCTACATAATTGAGAGGTAAAAAACCAATGCATCTATTCACAATTAAAAACTTGTTGTTACTGTTCACAACTTTTGTACTGTCGATCGGGTTTTCCTACATTACGTTTGCGCACCACTCACGTAGTAATTTTGATACTAATACTCGTCTCGAGTTCTCCGGAGTGATCAGCGAGTATTCCTGGCGTAACCCGCATACGTTTGCGACGGTTGCGGTCGAAGATGAAAATGGTGATACGCAAGAGCATCTGTTTGAGCTCAATTCCGTGTCTGTACTTACGCGGCAAGGCTGGACGCGGGATACAATGAAGGTGGGAGATCAAGTCAGGTATTTGCTAATCCCGATAACAACAGCAATAAGAACCTTTACTATTCTAATTATTGGGTACTGCCCGATGGAAGCACGATGGTCTCAAGCGGTGGCACATTTCAAGATGCGCCTCGACAAGCAAGACGTCAGGTCGATACGTCTGCTACAACCGAGGATTTCACTGGTATTTGGCGAATCGTCGGTGGTCGTTTTGGAATCGAAGAAAGAAATGACCCATCTACACCAGTAGGACCGCAAATATCACTTGGCGGATTTGATGGAGCCGCCGCAGGTTTGCCGTTGACTGAACTCGGTCAAGCTGAGATAGATGCCTTTCAGATCGAAGATAATCCGTGGTACCGCTGTATCTCGAAGACGCCACCTTGGCTATTTGCTTTTGAGGTCGGGGCGCATAGGATCAAGCTCGATGGGGATACACTAAGCATTCGACACGAAATTAACGATGTGGATCGTGTCATCCATATTGGAATGACCAACCACCCAACGGACATGCAACCTTCACACTTAGGACATTCGATTGGCTGGTTCGAGGGAGAGACCCTTGTTGTCGATACAGCTTATTTTACTCCCACGCAGTGGGGCACTGGTGGTGGTGTCTCCTCAAGTGCTCAAAAACATCTTATTGAGTGGCTTACATTAACCGAAGGTGGCACGCGCATTGACTATAAGTACACCCTCGAAGACCCTGTCTATTTGACAGAGCCAGTCACTGTATCATTTCGGCTTGGCCTTGATGCAGGTTACCCGTTTCAGGATCAATACGGTTGTGATCCTAAGGCGGCAAGTCGACATTTGGGGCGATGAAGTAATATCAAGAGTATTGAGCGTGCAAGAGTGTCAAACTTTGCCACTCGGCGTAGAGAGTATTCGGCTGGGGATAAAACATGAAGATACTTGATAGTTTTCGTTATAAACGCATCAGTGAATGGCCGCTTTGGGCAATTAGCGGTCACTCGACACGGCGGAATAGAGATTAAAGACCGGTGTTACTGTTTGCTGCTAGAAAAGGTAGGTAGATCTCGCTCGGTTGAGCTTGTTTTTAAAGGTGATGACGAGGTTTTTGGGCTGGCTGATACTAATTGATTCAGGGAAAGAGGCGGTTTATGCTTCCTATTACTCGTAGTTTAACTTTGTGGGTTTTTATGAAAGCTATAATTAGGTTGCTAACTTCAGCTGTGGGGATAGGTCTTTTGATATTGCCTGTTGCTGTTTTTTCGCATCATTCAACTTCAGAGTACGAGCAAAGTATTACCGAGATCGAGGGTGTGGTTACGAACGTCTTCTGGAAAAACCCTCACGTGATATTTCATATTGCTACTGCAGACGGAGAGTGGTTTGTGGGAGGCGGCTCAGTGAGCAATTAGAACCGGCGAGGCATTAACGGAGATGTTATTAAAGTCGGCGATAGCTTGAAGGTAGCTGGACGATCTTCGATGCGTCAGGCGAACGACATGGTCATGTCAAATATTTTGCTGGCCAATGGACTAGAGCTTATGCTCAGCGCAAATGGGACTCCGCGCTGGCCAGATGTTCAACAGCTTGAAGTATCTGCCCCGGGCCCAACGGCGGCACAAATAGCTGAAGCGGAAGCAAATGCAGATGGTCTGTTTCGAATTTGGTCTTGGGGACCGGAAAGGGCCGATTGGTTCTTTGCTGATCCAGATGCATTTCCGCTTACGGAGGCTGCGCTGGAAAAATTTGCAACTTGGGACGAATACACGGAAAACCCACAGCTCCTTTGTATCCCACCAGGAATGCCGGTAACCATGGGGAACCCTTATCCTATTGAGTTTACTCAGCACGATGAAAATACCATTGTGATGCGGGCTCATGAGTTTGATGTGACCCGAATCATCCATTTGAATGCCTCGCTAGTACCAACGGCTGAAGAAAGCAATATGGGTTATTCCGTTGGGTACTGGGAAGACGAAAATACGCTGATAGTAGACACAGCAAATATCAATTATCCTTATTTTAATCGAGTAGGAATTTCTTCCGGACCGGATCTAACCGTGCATGAACGTTTCGTTATTGATGATGAAGCTGGCCAGATCCACTACTCCACTACGATAACGGATCCCTGGGCACTAACTGAGCCACACACGGAAAAAATGCTCAACGTATGGAAGCCGGGTATAGAGCTTGGCACTTATGGTTGCGAAGTTTCCGAGGTATACGCTCAGTAAATTCGAACTCGCTGAACGTTTGTGCCCGAAAGCTGCCTACAGAGATGTTCAAGTAAATGACCGCTTTGGGCGAATAGCAGTCACTCAGCGGGACAGATTCGATATTTTTGATCATATGCCCGCTATACGATCAAAATAGGTAATTCACTCAAGTGAGGTGCAAATGGTTATAAAGCCAACTTTAGTCTCTGTGTTAAGTCTCGTTCTATTTGGGGTGGGAATTTCTGCTACAACGTTCGCTCAGGATTCCGAATCGAATGGGGGGGCACGTGTTTTCTAAAGTGGATTCGCTAGAGGAATTCAGTCGCGGTCCGATGTTGTCTAAATTTATGCTATCGGCGAAGCAGACAGATGGTCGCTATAGCATTATTAAAGAAATTTTTAAGCCCGGAATGTCGAGTTATCCGGGGCATACTCATAAACTTCATAGCGAGGTGTTTTTTATAATCTCTGGTGTTATGGAAGCTACGGTTAGTGGAGACACTCAGCAAATCGGTTCCGGAGATCTACTCTATATCCCACCTAATTCTCCACATGCAATCAAGGTGATGGGTGAGGAGGATGTCCATGCACTAATGCTTTATGAACCAGCTGGTTATGAGGAAAATTACTTCAGGAGAAGGTCTATGACTGAAGAAGAAAGTAACGACCCGGAAGTAATGCGCGAATTTATGCAGCAAGCAGATGTACATATAAATCGTTAGTTCAAAGTAGAGCTCTTTCGACATGGGGTCGGATGGGCTCAAATGTTCGCTTTGGTCAATAAGCCGTCATTTACTGAACAAAGAATAGAAGGCGGTTCTAGCTGTTGATACGCCATTTAATAGCAGTTTGGGAGTAGAATCGGTTCTACAAGAGTTCTCATGGGGGAGTAAATTGAAGGAACTGAATCGAGATATCAGGTTTTTATTTCTTGCCGCCGAAGATTTTACGATAGAGCTTTACGACTTTCGTAGTCGGTTTGGAATGCCGTACGATTTTTAAGATAAGTTTTATACTACTTCTATTCCAATAGACTTCTAGTAAACATCAGCAAGGAGAAATCATGCAGTCGATAACATCATTATCTCGAACCCATCGCTCGACGGTGTGTGGCTTGTTTGCAGTGCTTTGTTTTAGCGTTGCTGGCGTGGGTGCCCAAGACAGATATCCACTGGATTGGGAAGACGTTGAGCGGGAATCGCTAGAACACTTTTTTACGCTACTACGAACGAATACAAGCAATCCGCCCGGCAATGAAACAGTTGCAGCAACCTATCTTGAGCAAGTGCTCGAGAATGAAGGTATCGAAGCAGACCTGTTTGCCCGAGATCCTGATAGAGCGAATATGGTGGCACGCATTAAGGGTAATGGCAGTAAAGAACCGCTGTTGGTAATGGCGCATACCGACGTGGTTGGTGTTCAGCCGGAGAACTGGTCGGTCGATCCATTCGGTGCAGTTCAAAAAGATGGCTATATATACGGACGCGGCGCACTTGATGATAAAGATAATGTCACGGCATCCTTAATGCTAATGTTGCTTCTGCAACGGTCCGGTGTGGAACTGGATCGTGATGTTATTTTTCTTGCCGAGGCAGGGGAGGAAGGGACGACCGCCTATGGTATCGACTACATGGTAGAGAACCACTGGGACAAAATTGGTGCAGAGTACTGTTTGGCGGAGGGTGGCGGTACGGTATCTCAGGGCGGTGTAGTGCAGCGAGTTGGGATTACAACCACAGAGAAGTTTCCAATGCGGGTTACGCTCGTTGCCCGTGGTACAGCCGGGCACGGATCTAGACCCAGAGTTGATAATGCGATTGCCGCGCTAGCAGGTGCAGTTTCCAGGCTAGCAAACTGGCAGTCCCCGTTAAGACTCAATGAAACAACACGTGCATATTTTGAGCGTCTAGCTGAGATCAGCGAGCCAGAAGATGCGGAACGATACCGGTCTATTCTTGATCCAGAGCATCAACCTAGAGTTGAACGATATTTCGCTGAACATGAACCGCAGCATTATTCCTTGTTGCGGACCTCGGTAGCCCCGACCATCATTACTGGAGGATTCAGACGCAACGTAATTCCATCAGAGGCGAGCGCCACATTTGATATTCGTGGGTTGCCTGATGAAAATCCAGAGGATTTCTATGTTGATCTCGCTGGCATTATTAACAACCCGGATATTGAGATTGTCCCCGAAGGCGTGTATCGACCCGCAAGTCCACCTTCCGGTTTAAATACGCCCGTATTTCAGGCGCTAGAGAATGTTGCTGCACGCTTATACCCATCAGCAATAACGATTCCGACGATGCTCACAGGCGCGACCGATATGGCTCAGGTTCGAGCTAAAGGTACCCAGTGCTATGGCTTTGGCCCAATCATAGCTGCAGAAGATAGTAGCGGTGGCGGTGGTTCGCATGGTGATGACGAGCGTATTCTTGAAGACTCGGTGCTGAGTTTGGTTCAGTTTCTTTGGTATACGGTCATCGAGATTGCTGCTACTGCGAAATAACGGTTTTTTGAACCTTGAGTTAGAATCTATTTACTTCAGATGAAGAGGTTGGGGATATTTGAGTTTAATTGAATTCATTCTAATCATCACATCGGTGGTTTATGCTCTTGCTATTGCACAGATTCTTTCTGGTATTAGCCGTTTGGTTCAAACGGAGGAATCTATTCGCTGGTTTTTTCCGCATATCGTGTGGATAGTAATCCTTTTCATCTCTGCTCCGCTAACATGGTGGGCAGGATGGGAGTTTCGGGCGGTCGAGTGGACGTTTCTAAAATATCTCTATACTTTTTCAACACCAACATTCTTATTTTTTTCGGCTACCTTAGTTGTTCCTCAGAGCACAGAAGGGCATGAGCTAGACCTTGAGAAGTACTTCTTTAACGTGCGGAGGCCAATGTTATGGTCGTTTTTTATCGCGATGCTGACACAAATGTATGGGGGAACTGTGTTGGCTGGAGAAGAAATATGGTCCGTGTACCGTATTGATGATGTGGCTGTTCTCCTTGGCATTCTCGCAGGGGCTTTGACGACGAATAAGCGTTTGCATGCTGCGTTATCGATTTGGATTATGACTTATTTCGTGATTGTTATCGGTACCCAACTATGGGTTCCGCCTGAATCGTTGTCTGTTTTGCGGAATTAGCGGTTATGCAAAAACCCTATAGAACTCGGCTATTTGCGACATATCGACAGCGCTTTTTATGGGCTGTATATTAGATTTAATCTTTGTCCTATACTGCTTAATACTTTCTTCAAAGGGGGAGTTAAAAATTGAGATTTAAAACAACACTCGGTTCCAGATTAGTGGGAGTCTCTTTACTGCTGGGCTGGCAGGCCAATGTCTTAGCTCAATCAAATCTTGAAGGTATTTGGAGTATTGATCCGTCATTGTTTTTTGAGTATTCAGAGCCTCAGTACACACCCGAGGGGTAGCGCCGTGTAGACAGCTATAATCCACAAACGGATGATCCGAGCTACGGTTGTATTCCATCTGGTTTGGGGAGAGCCTGGGATGAGCCCGATACGTCGGTAAAAATTGAGCAGTACGATGATTATGTGCTGATTAGCTATGAGATGTTCGATTTGGTTCGAACCATCCCGCTAAATCAAAATGGGCATCCAATTCAAACCGAGCCAAGCACACAAAACATAGATGGTGTGCTGATGCACTCGATGGGTCATTCGATTGCTTGGTACGAGGATGATGCGTTGATTATTGAGACCTTAGATTATGCGCCGGGATATGTTACGACATTGCGACGTTTCCCGCCGCAATCCGAGGCAATGCGTAGCATCGAGCGTATTTCTGTAGATGACGAGGATAGGTTGTTGGTTGAGATAAGCTATAGTGATCCGGTCAATTACACCGAGCCTTTAAAGGCGACTAATCGCTACTACCGATCAGATTTCGATTTCGTGGTGTATGGTTGCGAACCTATTGACGTGGCAGGAGGCGAACACTAATGTTTAGCAAAGGTTTATTGTTTGGGGCACTGTTTTTTGTACCACTTGTGCTATCCGCCCATCATTCAGTGGCATTGAATTTTTCTGATGAAATAGTGACATTCGAAGGAACTGTTGTGTCGGTAAAGTGGATTAATCCACACGGTTCGTTTGTATTAGAAGTCACGAACCAAGATGGAACCTCGGAAGAGTGGATAGTGGAAATGTTGGCGCGAATCGCATTGCAACGTCAGGGTTTTGACTTCGATGCCATTCAAGAAGGTGATCAAATTCAACTCAGTGGTCGAGTAGGGTATCGGGAGCGCACAATAATTTTTGGTGAGGCTGTGCTTCCGGATGGCACAATTGTTAGAGAACGAAGCCCCGTAAGGGAGCGATTTAGAAAATAGATTTGGTTTTTTAGCTGGATATTTTCTGGAGAATTGGCCGAACCTTGCGCTTTGCTTATTTTTAAAAGTCAGAAGTACTTATGCATCATTGCTTTACGTTAACTTTTCAGGAGGTTTCTTTAGGCTAAACTAAAAACATCGTTGAGTGTTTCTCACGATTGATGCATACAGTCTATGATGAAAATTAAATCAATATTACCGCTGCTGCTTAGCGCTCTACTGCTGTCACAAACAGCAATAGCGCAGCATGATATTGAGCATCAATTTCTTGAGCACACGGAATTATGTGCTGTTTTTGTTACAGCTGATGAAGCGGGTAGCTGTGAATTACCGCTGACAGTCCTAGCTGTTTTTGTTGAATCGGAAGTTCGCCTAACGCCCCTAACGGTTGAGGTGACATCACTTAACCGCACAGCCTACTTATCCCGCGCACCACCTCTAGCTTAATAATTCGACTGGATTCATCTGTAGCTTCAGATGAATCCGCCCTTTAGTGACCATTGTCACTCACTCAGTTTTACGGCTGTTTTGGCCGCTATTTAGTGAAAAATTATTATGCTATCAAAAAAAATTACTGTTACGTTTACGCTGTCTGGTTTGTTTGTAAATATGTTGTCGTCTAATTTGGCGATGGCTCAAGATTCAAGTTCTGACTCCAGCTTGGAAAGACATATTGAAGAAATTCGAGTGCTGGCACATCCTCTTGCTGAGGAGGGTTCGGCACAGTCAATAACCGTATTAAGTGGCGAAGAGTTGGCCAAAAATGTTCAAGGTTCACTTGGAGAGACGCTTAAGGGCGAAGCCGGTATCCAAACCGCAAGTTTTGGTTCGGCAGTCGGTAGACCGGTGATTCACGGCCTTGGAGGCGCGCGCGTAAAAACTACTCAGGATCGAATTGACAGTCTCGATGTGTCAGTTACATCGGGTGATCACGCAGTAAGTGTAGAACCTTTTATTGCTAATCAAATTACCGTATTAAAGGGTGCCAGCACATTACTCTACGGCAGTTCTGCAATTGGTGGTGTGGTGGATGTTGAAACTGGACGAATACCGAGACAGCTTCCGGACGAAGCCCAGGGTCGAGCGCAAATACGTGCTGCGGATAATGCTAACGCTTTGACTGGAGCGGTACGTATGGATTCCGCGATCGGACAGAATTTTGTAGTGCACGTTGATGCCTTCGTCAGTAATGCTGACGACTATGAGATTCCAGGTTTTGCTGAGTCTTCAGCGCTGCACGCAGCAGAGGAAGCTGCCGAAGAAGCAGAGGGCGAACACCATGAGGAAGAAAGTGATAGTAGCGGTACGTTAGTTGGTAGTCGTGCTCAACGTCAAGGTGGTGCATTAGGCTTGAGTTATATCGGTGAACAGGGCTTTCTTGGTTTTTCAATTAGTTCTCTCAACGCTGAGTACGGTTTACTCGGTGGGCATGGGCATGAAGAGGAACATGGGCATGAAGAAGAAGGTGCTGAAGAGGAGGGCGAAGAAGAGGGTCCAGGTATGATCGATATGTCTCAGACACGCTTTGACATCGAGGGGCAACTAGATCAGCCTTTTCGTGGTTTTGAGTCGCTAAATTTTCGGCTCGGCGTCAATGATTATGAGCATGAGGAGATTGAAGGTAACGGAGAAGTAGGCACCAAATTTAGTAACAATGCTTGGGAGGCACGCTTACAATTGACGCACCTACGATGGCAGGAAATAACTGGCACTTTTGGTTTGCAAGCGAATTCCCGAGAGTTTTCCGTCGTTGGGGAGGAGGCCTTTGTGCCACAAGTGGAGACAGAATCAGTTGGTATTTTTTGGGTTGGCGAACGAGAATTTAATACGTTTGATATAGAGACTGGTGTGCGGTTCGAAGATTTGCAGCATCGTCCAACGGCAGTGGGGATCGAACAGCGTGACTTTTCGACTATAAGCACTTCAATTGGACTGCTAAACCCGATCAACGATTATCTGACCTTTTCAGCATTGCTTGATTACAGCAGTCGCGCACCTACCATAGAGGAACTTTATTCTAATGGTCCGCATCTAGCGACCCAATCGTTCGAAATAGGTAATCCAAACTTGGACAAAGAACGGGCTACCGGACTGACACTAAGCGCTAACTATGAAAATAGGTTTATGGAGATTAATGTCAGTGGTTACTATATGGATTTTGCCGACTTTATCTATCAGCAAAATGTTGGCACAGTTGAGGATGGGCTGCCAGTCTTTACATATCGACAAAATGACGCCAGTTTTCGTGGGCTAGATGTGCAGGGCTTGTTTCACCTTGGTGTGGTAGCAACGGGGGATTTGGATTTCACCTTCATATTTGACACCGTGCGCGGAGAATTGGATACAGGCTTGATTGGGAATCAAAATCTGCCACGAATCCCGGCATCTCGATATGGTATTGGCTTATCCTGGCTTAGCTCAGCTTGGTCAGTCGATGTCGACTGGTTGTATGTAGACGGGCAGCAGCGTACTGCGTTTGGTGAGCTTCCCACCGAGTCATACAGTGACTTGTCTTTATATATTGGGCGGTCGATTGAGTTTGGTAGCAATGAGCTAACCGTGTTTCTGCAGGGGCGAAACTTAACGGACGAAGAACAGCGTTACCACGCTTCAATTGTGAAGGACATTGCACCGGCAG
>DNHK01000284.1 GCA_003485905.1 Gammaproteobacteria bacterium
AAGCCCATAAAATGATACAGCCGGCCAGCCCTTGATACGTTACTCATCCATTATTCCTACAAATGTTTATGCGCCACAAATATGAAAAAGCTAAGCACAATAATACGCAAATTTGGCGCAAATGGTGTAGCCCCGCCTAGCTAACACATATCGTTACAGGTGTAAGAAAAATGGCAGGCCTTAATCCGCAGCCAAAATTGCTTCGGTGAGAATATGTTCGTTTAGTAAGTTTCCATCGACGCCGTAATGTCGCATGGCCATAGTTGGAACTTCGTCAACGCGTTCAACGGTAGTTGACAGAAATCCTCCAATGATGTTCAGGTAACGATGTTCAGGACGAACGTCATCGTTGCTCGACCAGCCAGACGTGTGTGTGTCGCTGGCGGGGCCCGTTGCATATTCGCGCAAGCCAGTTTCATCATCGACCGAGACGTATTGCCAATGCCGGTCGCCGACTATGGTTATCATATTATCTTGATCGGCCATGAACTTACGAAGCTCGCTACCTTCGAAATCAAACGAAACATTGGCGTGACTATCAGTTTTACCCTCATTATCTGGGCCAACCATAGGGGTTGGACTAATCAAGATCTTAAATGTTGCGTCAGATGCTTCGACCGTTTCTTTGAACCATGCCTTCTGCTCCTCCCCCCAAATTGATTTGCCAACATAATCAGGCACCTCGTTTTCATCGCGATAATCTCTGCCTTCAACTAACCAGACCTGTAGATCTTGTCCCCACCGATAGGTGCGGTAGGTTAAATCGTTCATCGGGACTTGTTCCTTAAAAATTCTTACTCCGTCCTGAAAAGTAAGAGCCCCCATATATGAGCTTTCCTGCGTCGGCCATGTATCATCCTGCCAAGTGTCATGGTCATCCTTGATGAAATAGCTGGTAACGTTGCGCTGAAATTCCATGTTAGTCGGCAAACTGTACATTCGAGCCCATCCCCACCTCGCCAAATCAACGTTCTTTGCGTACGCGTCGTAATAAACGATATCGCCAGTGTGTACAAAAAAGTCAACATCTAAATCCATCATAGATGGATACATGCGAAATCCGCCACCCGGCGCATCTTGATCTTCGTAGTCTTGTCCAGTG
The DNA here is from genome assembly GCA_003485905.1 of Gammaproteobacteria bacterium. Taxonomy (GTDB): domain Bacteria; phylum Pseudomonadota; class Gammaproteobacteria; order Arenicellales; family Arenicellaceae; genus UBA10349. Next base: position 1,103 of record DNHK01000284.1, read on the forward strand.
GTGGCGGCAAATACTACGCGGGCGGGAACATCCGGCGACGGTGCGGTTCGAAAATGACCTTCTATCGCAGATGAAACTTCCGTGCTACCCGTTTGTCGTGATTCAACACGAACTTCATAATCTGCCCCTGACAGAAGATTTATCAGCATAAATTGACTAGTGAAATCTTGCTCCGGATCGACCGCTTGCCATTCCGTCGACAGCCAATTCTCGCTGCCTTCGGGCCGATACTCAACCCGAAGCTCCCCTTCGGCGCCACGAACTGCGCCGTCGATATTGTCTAGTGAATATCCTTCAGGATAAGTAACTACTGGCACCCAATCGTGCGGATGAAATCGACCAGGGAGGTCCTCCTGTAATTCATCACTATCTGGGCTCTTATAGAGAACATTTGGCCACGGAGCATCGCTGCCAACACGTTCTGGATTCTGGGTTAATCGGGTCCAGACGATTGCCTAGGCACTCGTCACCTCGCCGATTTTAATACCCGTCGTTTGATACGGACCCCTAGGAACAATCGGCGTAATGGAAGTTTCAGGGGTCGCTAAAATGGTTTCGGCTACTGGCCTCGAATCTGTTGACTGGTTGCAACCCGCCAAAGTCAGTAGGCCTGCAACGATAAATTTAAAGTTTTTCATGCGCCTATAATCCCCTCTAATGCTTAGTCTTGACTGCGTAGACAAGCGCCCGCTCCAAACGTATGCCGGACTAACTTGATTGGAAATCATTATGGCGTGTTCAAAACAAATTGTCTTGCCGCAGTAACAAACCCTTCTAAATAGGATATTTCTAAACAGTTAAGTGCTTTATACTTATTTTTTGCTGAACTAAAAAATAAAGTAGAGGGAAATTAAATGACTATTAATCGTATCTTTGCACTTTCTGGATTGCTTCTGATATTGGGTATTCCAACCAGCTCCATTGCACAGGAAGAACCCACCAGATCAATCACACAGATAACGGGCGATTTATATCGTGGACAAAACAATAACCACTTTACTGTTTTCTTGGTCACCGAAGAAGGAATCATTTTGACGGACCCAATAAACCCCGGGTTTTCTGCCTGGCTGAAAAGCGAACTTGATACCCGGTTTGACGTGCCCGTAAAGTATGTACTCTATAGCCATCATCATGGAGATCACGGCTCTGGTGGTGATGTGTTCGCTGAAACAGCCACTTTCGTTGGGCACGAGAACATGTTGACCCACATGGCTATGCCACCAGAATCCACACCACTGCCACTCGAAGGACAATACGCGATTGCTGCGACTATGGATGCAAACGACAATGGACTGATTGAGATGAACGAAGCAAGCGGTGCGGTACTCGCTAATTTTGTTGGCTTTGACGAAAACGAAGACGGTGTACTCAACGGCGCAGAAGTATTGCGCGGACCAATCAGTCAGGTTCGAGAGCCAGAGCTTACCTACGCCACCAATATGGTCATCTCACTTGGTGGTAAAGACGTCGAAATGACGTGGGTCGGAGAAATGAATCATTCATCTGATATGAGTGTGATTACGTTCCCTGAAGAAAAGGCAATGCATATTGTTGATTTCGTAACCTTCCAGCGCCTGCCATATCGCGAGATGGATTTTGAGAATAAGATGTTTGACGAATGGATGACTGCTATTAATCATTGGGAGACCGTTTCTAAGGACTACGACTTCATCTCTCCTGGCCATGGGCCGTTAGGTGGTGCTTCCGACGTTACCGAATGGCGAGAATACTTCGATCAATTACAGGCTGCTGTCAGCGAAGGAATTGCAACGGGTCAATCACTCGAAGAAATGCGAGAAAACATTGCACTTCCCGATTACAGTGATTGGTCCGGATATTCATGGTTACATGAAAATGTTCTAGGTATGTACCACTTTTTAACTGACGAATAAGCTTTATTGTTCGTACTCTAAACCGCGAATACAGATCAAAAACCATTGATGAACAAGTTCGTTAAAAACCTCACTCAAGGTCAACCCCTAGTCGAAGGACTAGTGATTTTGGTTTCGATCTT
>DNHK01000139.1 GCA_003485905.1 Gammaproteobacteria bacterium
ACCAACCGCATTACAAACTTCGACGGCATAATCCAATTCAGTACCGGTAAAGCTTTCCGGTGAGTATTGAAATTGCCATTGTGTATCTGGAAACTTGCCGGCCGCGGTTTTTACCCAGGTCGCACCGTTAACTGCGATCTGTTTTATTTCCTCACGCGATAGTTTGAAAACTTGCTCGCGTTGCACCGTAGAGGTTGAGTTATACAGATGCATGATGGCCTGCTTTGCGCCACGCAGTGCTTCAAAACTGCGGTTTATCAAGGGTTCGCGTGCCTGAGTTAAAACTTGAATAGTCACATCGTCCGGAATAAGGTCTTCTTCAATCAGTTTGCGAACAAAATCGAAGTCGGGCTGCGACGCCGCTGGGAAACCGACTTCAATCTGTTTGAATCCAACTGAAACAAGCATTTCGAACATTCTAAGCTTCTGCATGGGGGTCATCGGTTCGATCAGTGCTTGGTTACCATCGCGCAGATCAACACTACACCACTGAGGTGCTTGCAGGATTGTCCTATCCGGCCAGCGGCGATCAGCCTTATCAACGGTTTTAAAAACCCTGTACTTGGTATGGTCGTAGCGTTGCATTGGTTTATTTCTATAAGTCACATTTGTCAGTGTTCTGAGTATATCGAGTAGCCGTTAGCGATACTGGTCAAAATAGTATTGAATTGTCCATTTTTTAGTGTATATATCTAATTTATTATAAATTGATAGTGATATATATGAATATTGACAAAATTGATAAGCAAATACTTCATCTTTTGCAACAGAATGCTCGTATAAATAATCTGGAGTTAGCACAGCAGGTGAATTTGTCACCTACACCTTGTGCTCGCCGGGTAAAACGATTGGAGCAGGCTGGAGTTATTAAGAAATATGTTACCGAATTAGACCCGGAGGTTTTGGGACTAACGCTTACCGTGCTCACCAGTGTAACGATGGAAAGACACACGGCGGATCGTTTTGAAAAATTTGAACAGGAAATCGCACAATTACCTGAGGTAATGGAGTGTTATATCGTTACGGGTCAGGCATCGGACTTTTTAATTAAGGTGTTAGTACGTGATATGCGTCACTACGAAGAGTTTTTATTGTCTCGGTTAACTAAAATCGATGGGGTTAGCGGCGTGCATTCTAGTTTTGTTTTACGTCAACCTATAAATAAATCCCAGCTACCAATTTAGCGAATCAACTTAGCGACAAAAATTCTGAAGCCTATATAGGTTTGTTGAATATTTGAACTTTTCGGTTTCGATGCTATATTTGCCCGCGCTATTTTGTTTTTAGCTATCGGCTTTTATTTTGCAGCCACGGGCTGTCTTTTATTTGTCGTAAAATGCACACGTGTGCATCGTGTGTGTTGGTAACACTATTTAGTACAACAATCTAATAGGGGAGTAACTGGTGAATATTGGTAACTTTGGTTTAGTAATAAAGAATAGATTTTTCAATCAGGCAATTAGCAGTCTGTGTGCCGTTGTTTTATTGGTAGTAGCGGTTCCTTTAACTTCTCAGGCTCAATCTGATAATGCATCTCAGCCGGAATATGGGGTTATTTTTGAAAAAGATGTCCCTATCCGAACTCGAGATGGCGCAATACTTCGAGCTGATGTGTACCGCCCTGACGTTGCGGGTGACCAAAAGTTTCCGGTTATGATGAGTCTGAGTCCGTACCAAAAAGCGATGGATCGAATATTGCCGCATCACTCGCCATTTACTCATGTCGAAAGACCTGAGCCTGACTATTGGACTGCGCGTGGTTATGTATTGGTGTTTGTAGATACTCGTGGTACTGGTTCTTCACCGGGTCAGGTAGACATCTGGTCAACACAAGAAGCCCGAGATTACTATGACGCGATCGAATGGTCTGCTGTGCAAGACTGGAGTACAGGTAAAGTCGGCTTAGTTGGCGTATCTTATTACGCCACTACCCAATGGTTCGTTGCGGGTCTACAGCCGCCATCTCTAACGACTATTGTGCCTTGGGAAGGTTGGGCAGATACCTATCGGGATTCAGTTTTTCATGGTGGTGTGTTCAACCAAGGATTTTATGGACGTTGGTGGCTAGATGTCCGCGGTAAACAGCTGTTGGAGAATACTCGGGCAGATAACACTGCGGCCATGAGCGAAGACCTAATTTATAATTACATGGTTCATCATATGGATAGCGAATGGTGGGAACAAACTAAAGGAAGAGGTCAGTTCGATAAAATAGAGGTTCCTTTCTACAGTTCGGGGAACTGGGGTGGCTGGAATCACCATCTACGAGGTAACGTGGAGGCTTTTATGCTTTCGACGGCTGCTAATAAAAAGATGCAAATACACATCGGCGGCCATACTGATGCATTCTATTCCGATGAAGGTAAGACCGAATTGTTGCGTTGGTACGATTTCTGGCTGAAGGGTATCGATACCGGAATCATGGATGAGCCTCCAGTAAAACTTTGCATTCGCAGTAGTGTGAACGAGTGTGAGTGGCGATTTGAAGATGAATGGCCGCTGGAAAGAACTGAATATACGACTTATTACCTGAGCGGTGATTCAGCTGGTGTGGTTGGTGACTCTATTCATGATGTCAAACTAACTACTAGTAAACCTGAAAGCGAGCAGGAGCTGACCTATTCTGCCGGCCCTGAAGCTTATAATCGCGCGAATCAGGGGCTTCCAACTGTGAGTTTTGTCACTGAGCCGCTTGAGGAAGATGTCGAAGTGACTGGGCACATAAAGCTAGTCATGTGGGTCTCATCTGAGACTGATGATCTGGATGTATTCGCTTACATTCGAGATATGGCACCAGACGGAACCGTTGAAACCGCAACCCGTGGAATTCTACAGGCATCTCACCGTAAGCTAGACCCGGAAAAATCCACGCCTTACCGCCCGTATCACACACACGACGAAGAGCAAAAGCTAACACCAGGCGAAGTGGTTCCAATCGAAGTAGAGATTTGGGCAACAAGTATGATTTTTGAGGCAGGGCATCGTATCCGGCTGGATGTAAATGCTCATGATGGTCAGCATTACTTCGCAGCCTATAATCTTGAGAACAATACTATATATACTGGTGGTGACCGCGCCTCTTACGTGGTGCTTCCGATCATTCCTTCGGAGTAGTTTTGAATAAGTTATTTCACGAGGAATATATATGAAGGCAACAAATCGTTTACTTTCGATAGCAGCACTAACTGTGCTGCTATCGACTGAAGTTTATGCGCAGACCGAGAGCGAGGAACCGATGACGTTTTTCGTGACTAGTGAGACACATAGCGGAGATCTTGGTGGATTAGAAGGCGCGGATGCAATTTGTCAGCGCTTGGCTACCGAGGTTGATGCTGGTGATTATACTTGGCGAGCTTATCTTAGTACCCACGGGATGCCAGTCGTTCACGGTGCGGTTTTCCAGCAGTGAATGCGAGGGATCGTATTGGCAATGGGCCTTGGTATAACGCTAAAGGAGTATTAATTGCAGCAAGTCTTGCCGATCTTCATGGAGATATTCAGCGCGATTCCAATCTAATTTATCGTGAGACGGCTTTGACTGAAAAGGGAGAGCTAGTGAATGGGCGAGTTCGCCCAGAGGGGACCAATAATGAACACGATATACTTACTGGTTCTGATAGTCATGGTCGCGCTTATTCCGCGGGAGCTTCACGGAACAATAATTACACTTGTGATAACTGGACTAACGGAAGTGCTGAAGGAAGTGCCATGATCGGGCATCACGACCGAGTAAGTTCATGGAATACATCATGGAATTCTTCGCACGCTACCAACGGTTGTTCATTGGAGAAACTCAATGAATCTGGTGGAGCGGGGCGGTTTTATTGCTTTGCGGAGGACTGATTTCTTCCGGTTGTAGCGCGCGCTTTCAGTCTTGGTTCTAGAATTCAGTTGCAGGCTAAACCACTAACTACCAGCAACTGAAATTTACTGTAACTAAGTGCCGCCACTCCTTTTGGGGTGACGGCACTACTTCCCTGGGTGCTTCTATAAATTTTATTAGCAAGGCTTGCTTTTGTGGCGTGCGCTTGGCCGTTTATCTCAATTTTATCGATTACCTTATTGCCAGCCCACGATATCGTAGCCTTTGTCACGCAAGCATTTTTGTGTGAAGTTTCTAAACACAGGATTTGTTCGGTTTGAGGCTAATACTCCTCGAACTGCACCGCCTGCTGCTCCCGCAGCCGCGCCAGCGAGCAGATGTTCTCCAAAATCGCCTCGTACAATTCCCCAGGCACCCGCTGAAGCTGCACCAACAGCCGCTGAAGAGGCTGATTTCTCTAATATTCTTCCATCTGCAGTTGTTTTGACCCCCGCACTACTCGCCATTTGCATGCACTGATCTATATCTGCATGCGCCTCCGCTTCGCCAACGGTTTGATATTTAGCATTCGGGTATAAGATTGGCTGACTGGCTGGCGTGCTGCAGCCTGCAATCAAGACAGCGGTTAACGCCATTAGTGTTAGATATGAACCTCGGGACAATCTCGAACAGGGTGAAGTACTCATAATTATTATCCGCTCAACAATAAAAACCATATTCTATGCTGTAAGCCTGAACAACAACTGAACGACTAATTTGTCTGTCGTAGTTAGTTACATGAAGGAGAGGAGTGGGGGGTGTGTAAAGCTGTGCGGTGTTAAAAAGCGAACAGCCTCTGCTCAATTGAGTTCGAGGCTGGTCGCTGAACTAATAGCGTATTGAGAAAAAATTGAACGCGTTACTCCAAGTTTAGTCGTGTCGACTTAATTTGAATTAGCGAGCAGCGGTAACTGGCATTCGGTTTCTGCAAACTGATAGTCATTGGTTAAAAGTTTTCGCCAACCTGTAGTCCAAGGTGCGGATAAGTGCCCTGGATCGGTGAACGTTATTTGTAGTTCTAAAGCGGCATGTTCGGAATCATCTGCTCGGCTATATCTTTCCTCAATAGTCGTCTGATCACTGAGAGCATTTCCTTGCGGACTAGTGAGGCCAGCAAGCAATTGAGTTGTTTTGACTACCAATGTGTCGCCGTCATAGTGTGCAGTAGAGTGCCCGGAAAGTGAGTGTTCATCGTTAGCGGCCGCACGCCCATCTAAATAGATCAACTTTTGGCTACCGTCACCTTCTTGTTCAATCAGTACATAATCATCTTTTTGTGTGACTCGCACCGATTGATTGTTTCCGACAACTCTCGGGTAGCCACGGGTGGCGCACTCTGTAAAGGCCGTATCGTCTGTGGCTGGATCAAATGAGTCTTGTAGTGCCTGGCCAACTTCATTGAATTGAGGATTTACTCTTGGTCCACCCGCACCTGGTGCTACCGCAAGCCAAGTGCCAGTAAGATTTGGACGGCCATCTTCTAGGGTTAACGCTGGAATGGATAGGTCTGGGGTCTGATCCGGTTTCGGGCCTTCAAGTATTCGCACAAGGGAGCCGTCCGTAGGATTTAATTCTAGTAACTTTCCACCTTCAATATCGCCGCGTTCAATCAATATCATTGGACGGCCAAGACGCGATGCTCTACCGACGAGCCGGACGAATTGACCTTCTTTTAACATTTCCTCCGTCCAACCCCAACGGCGAAAACCGGCGACGGCTGGGGCGGTGGCTACCCATTCCTTCTCTGCACCGTCTTCACCGGTAACGGCTAGCCGGATTGTAATATGAGGATTCCGAAAGCTGAATTCCTTAACATAACCTTCAATTTCAGTCGTTTGGGAAGTATCGAACGTAGCAGCAGCAGCGTGATGAGCCTGCGCAGGGGATATTGTTGTTAGCAACATTAGAACGGGTAGGATTAAGTGATATTTCATTATTTTTTCTCAGGAGTTAATCGTTACGACGATAGTGATATCCGTTGTGAAATAGTAGTGTTTATTCAAGCTATAGAATTAGTTTGAGGTACGCTTAATACCTAATTAGTTAATGGTTTCTCGCATTCAACTTTAATAAATTCATAGTCGTTCTCAGCGTACTTGCTCCAACTAATAGTCCACGGAGTGAGTAAGTACCCTAGATCAGTAGCCACCAAATC
>DNHK01000427.1 GCA_003485905.1 Gammaproteobacteria bacterium
CGCAAGATATCGCGTTATTGGATGCTCGCAAGGCTTACCGAATGTTTGAGAAAGTTCAAATCCCTGTATTGGGTGTTGTAGAAAATATGAGTACTCACGTTTGCAGTGAATGTGGTCATGAGGAACATATTTTCGGCCAAGGCGGGGGCAAAGCAATGGCGGAAGAGTATGGCTTGGAATTTTTGGTCGACGTGCCGTTAGATGTTGATATACGCTTACAGGCCGATGAAGGAACGCCAATAACTGTGCTGGCGCCTGATTCGTTGGCAGGGTTGGCGTACAGAAGTGCAGCGCTGAAAATTGCAGCAGGTCTTGCTAAATCTAGGAAAGATTACTCAAAAGTCTTTCCAAAAATTGTTATAGAAAGCTAGTGCTTAACAAAAGCATGGTTGTTGATTGTCAGATTTGATGATCGATTAAGAAAATTAAACTACGAGTCAAATTATGGCGGGTAATACAATAGGTCAGTTATTTAGTGTCACGACGGCAGGGGAGAGTCACGGAAAAGCGTTGACGGCTGTTGTCGATGGTTGCCCACCAGGACTTGAGCTCGCTGAAACCGATTTACAACCCTGGTTAGATAAACGTAAACCGGGCACTTCGAAATTCACTACTCAACGACGGGAGTCAGATACAGTTGAAATACTATCCGGCGTATTCGAAGGTAAAACCACCGGAACGCCTATCGGCTTGTTGATTAGAAACGAAGATCAACGTTCTAAAGACTATTCTGAGATTGCTGATAAGTTTCGTCCAGGACATGCAGATTATACGTATTTACAAAAACACGGGTTTCGAGACTATCGCGGTGGAGGACGATCTTCTGCTCGTGAAACGGCCATGCGGGTGGCGGCCGGTGGGATCGCTAGAAAGTATTTGCATGATCGCTTGGGAGTCACGATAACCGGTTACCTAGCGGCTATGGGCGATATTCAAATTAGCTCGTTGGATCTTGCCGAGATAGACAATAACCCGTTCTTTTCGCCTGATGCGAGTGTTGTCAAAGCAATGGAAGATTTAATTATTGCTCTGCGTAAGGAGGGTGATTCCATCGGGGCACGAGTGAACGTACGCGCGAGTGGTGTCCCAGTCGGGTTGGGAGAACCGGTATTTGATCGGCTCGATGCTGAATTAGCCAGATCGTTGATGAGTATCAATGCAGTAAAGGCCGTTGAAATTGGTGCTGGGTTTTTATCAGTTGCTCAGCGCGGTTCTGAGCACCGTGACGAAATTTATCCGGATGGATTCGCAAGTAATAATGCTGGCGGTGTGTTGGGAGGCATTAGTACTGGGCAAGATATTGAAGCGAGTATTGCGCTTAAACCGACATCCAGTATTACCACGCCGGGCAACTCGATAAACGAGGCCGGCGAATCAGTCCAGTTAGTCACCAAAGGTCGACACGATCCTTGTGTTGGTATACGCGCAGTACCGATTGCGGAGGCAATGATGGCAATAACGCTAATGGATCATTATTTGCGTCATCGCGGCCAGAATGCTGACGTTGAGCTGGCAGCTCATCTAGTTCCGGCTTCGCGGGTCTAGTTCCGGCCTCGCGGGATTAATCTGCAACCGTTATAGCGAAGGCTGTATCACGATACAAGGTACAGCATAATTTTTGAAACTGTTCATTCAGCCCAGCGGAATTGATGGTCCTCGCACATGGAACAAATTGAGGTTTTGGATACGTAAATGATCCAGCTTAGTCTTTCACGCTTGCCGATTTGTTCGTTCTACTTTTTCTATTTCGCCACTCTGGGCATTATGGCGCCATATTGGCCGCTGTATTTGGATAGCATCGAGTTTTCCCCTGCTCAAATTGGCGAACTAATGTCGATATTTATGCTGACTAAAATAGTTGCGCCTTATATATGGGCGTATCTGTCAGGCAAGTCCAAAGTCGCATTCTCAATCGTACGATACGCGAGCTTTTTATCCCTACTTTGTTTTGCCGGCGTTTTTTGGGCTGACTCTTTTATCAAGATTGCCCTGATCATGACGTTTTATAGTTTTTTTTGGAATGCGGCCTTGCCTCAGGTGGAGGCCGAAACTTTGCGCTCATTAAATGACCAGCGTGAAAAGTACGGAAGTATTCGGCTGTGGGGCTCTATAGGCTTCATTATCACGGTGTTATTAATGGGGGTGCTTACCGACCGATATGGAGCCCATTTGGTAGTGCCTTCGATGCTCATTGCATTGGCTGGAATATGGGCATCGACGTTAATGGTCAAGCCTAGCCCGCATGTAGTGGAAGAGTCGTCGCTAAATCTTCGAATAACCGGAATACTTCGTCAACGTGAAGTTAAGTGGTTTTTTCTCGCCTGTGTCGCTATGCAGTTATGTTATGCCCCGTACTATAGTTTTCTGAGCATTTACTTTGAACAAACTGGGTATAGCAAAACAGAAATAGGCTTGTTTTGGGCTGCAGGGGTGGTCTGTGAAGTACTGTTATTCATCTTTGTGCATCGCTTGTTAAACAATTTTATGATGCTCAATTTGTTTGTGTTTGCCTTGTTTCTCGCTGGAATACGCTGGATCACAATCGCGCTATATCCTGAAATTGCTGGTGTTGTGCTAATTACACAGGCATCGCATGCGATTACTTTTGGTCTATTTCACGCCGTTAGCATGCAGCACATACATAAGTTTTTTAAAGGTAAGTACGAGGTTCATGGTCAGGCACTGTACAGCTCGGTTGCTTATGGCGGTGGTGGGGCTATTGGTAGTATTGTTGCTGGCTACTTATGGGCAAGTATTGGCGGTCGTGGGGTATTTATGATGGCTGGTATTGTTATGTTGCTGGTTGCGACCGCGTACTTCTTCCAATTGCGCAAAAAGCCAGAACCTACAGCGTAAGCTTTCTTTATTAGCCCCCTTTAATAGCTCCTTTTAATACGTCACTGGACAATAGCCGACTAGACAAGAGCTCACTAGACTAACTATTAGACCAAATAGCGAGGCCAAAAAACTAACCTCAACCGGGGTAGTCTATTGGTCGGCTCGTTCTACGTAATCACCAGTTTCCGTATTAATCTTTACTTTATCTCCTATGTTCACAAACGGAGGAACAGTAACGCGAATACCGGTTTCCATAGTGGCGGGCTTGCCACCGCCAGCGGCGGTTTGGCCTTTTACCACGGTTTCTGTGTCCGCAATTGTCAGCACGACGTTATCAGGTAGATCCATTCCTATCGGGCTTTCGTTATGAAAGTTAACCTGCACTTCGGTATTAGGCAGTAAGAAGCCTATTTGATCTTCAATATTTTCACCTGGAATAGTTAGCTGTTCATAGCTGTCAGTATCCATGAAAACATGGTCGCTCCCATCGGCGTAAAGGTACTGCATCTTTCGTTGCTCCACATGCGCTTTTTCGACTTTGTCAGCAGACCTAAATCGTTCGTTAAGTTTAGTACCCATGCTGGTTTCTTTCATTTCTATTTGCACGAAAGCACCGCCCTTGCCGGGTTTTACATGGTTCTTCTTCAGAACGCGCCATAGTTTGCCTTGATGCTCGATTAAGCTACCAATGCGAATGTCAAATGCGGAAATCTTAGGCATAAATTAGTTCTCGAAATTAGTTCTTAAATATAAAAATGAATAGAGCGATTTTAGGGTCTGCTATTGATGTAGAGCAACCTTTGTTGAAGAATGGCTGTATACAGCTTCAGGCATTCAAACCACTGCATCAAGTCCCGTATCTTAAATCGCATTTACTTCGTTTAATACTAATGAATACAAGTTTTGATCCAGATTGTCGCGCGTGTCCCCGATTGGCAAACTTTATGGATGACGTTCGGGTATTAAATCCTGACTACCATTGCCGACCAGTAGCGCCATTAGGAGACGAAGATGCCCAGGTTTTGGTGGTTGGTTTGGCGCCTGGGATGCACGGTGCGAATGCCACCGGTAGACCATTTACAGGCGATTATGCGGGAAACTTGCTTTACGAAACATTGCATAAGTACGGCTTTGCAAATAAAGCTGAATCTATAGCCGTCGGTGACGGGCTTAAATTATCTGGATTGCGCATTACCAATGCGGTGAAATGCCTTCCTCCCGCAAACAAACCCACCACTGAAGAAGTAAAAACCTGTAATAAGTTTTTGCAGAGTGAACTTGGTATTGGCAAATACATTGATACGAACGAGCGAAAAGACATAGCCAAGAAGGGGGCGCACAAAAGAGCTCAGATCATTTTATGCCTTGGTTCGATCTCGCATCAGGCAGTACTGCGAGCTTTTGGGTTGAAACTAAAAGACTATCGATTCGGGCATGCGAATGAGTACGTCCTGCCCTCCGGTCAGCTATTATTAGATTCGTACCACTGCAGTCGTTACAACACCAATACGAAACGTTTAACTCCAGAAATGTTTTATCAGGTCTTCGCAAGAGCTCGCGAAATTATAGAGAGCAACTAAGTGCCCCCGTTTGATAGCAAAGTTTTCTTGGCCAACACTACCACTGCACCCGGTGTATACCGAATGTTCGCTGAGGACGGCCTTTTGCTATACGTTGGAAAAGCCAAGAACCTAAAGAAGCGGCTATCGAGTTATTTTCGACTCACCGGTTTGTCCACAAAAACCGAGGCAATGATGTCGCGTGTGGTCAATATCGAAACCACAATCACGCATACTGAGAATGAGGCTCTGCTGCTTGAATCGAATCTTATTAAGGAGCTGAAGCCGCGTTATAACGTGCTGCTACGAGACAGCAAGAGCTATCCGTATATACATCTGGATACCAGTCATGAGTACCCCAGAGTGTCTTTGTATCGTGGTGACCGAACAGGTGGAGGGCGATATTTTGGGCCGTACGCAAACTCTTATGCGGTACGTGAAACCTTGTCACATTTGCAAAAGGTATTGCCGGTACGCCAATGCGAAGATAGTTACTATCAAAATAGAACCCGCCCATGTTTGCAATACCAAATCAAACGCTGCACTGCCCCGTGTGTTGGTTTGATCTCACATGAGATGTATCAGGAAGATGTTGATCAGGCAATTTTGTTCTTAACCGGCAAAGACCAAACACTGACCGATAAACTAATAGCCAATATGGACAATGCGTCAAAGGAGTTAGATTTTGAGCAGGCTGCATTCTTTAGAGATCGGATTAATGCCCTCCGAAAAATACAGGCGAATCAATCGATTAATAGTGAAGCAGGGGAGGCAGACGTTATATGTTTGGCTAATGCGCACGGAAAACATTGCGTTGAATTGATGTTTTTACGTAATGGACGTCATAGCGGCAGCAATCCTTACTACCCAACCGTATTGCTGGATATCGAGCCAGAAGAAGTGCTCGGAGCTTTTATTCAACAGTTTTACTTAAACAAAACTGTTCCCAAGCTGCTGGTTTGTGACCCGCAGCCAGCTAATGCGGCTTTGCTCGAAGAGGTGCTTAGCCAGCAGGCAGGGCACAAAGTAAAAATTGTAAGCAATGTGCGTGCGGATCGTAAGCAATGGCTAGAACACTGCAAAATTAATGCAGACCTTCATTTGCGCAAACATTTGGAAGATCGCAGCACTCTAGAGCAACGATTTTTGGCATTAACCGAGGCACTGGAGCTAGAGTCGGCCCCTGCTCGCATTGAATGTTTTGATATTAGTCACACCCAAGGGGAGGCCACGGTAGCGAGTTGCGTGGTTTTTGGCCCTGACGGCGCCATTAAGTCAGACTACCGTCGCTACAATATCAACGACATTATAGGAGGCGATGACTATGCAGCGATGGAGCAGGTACTTAAACGTCGGTATAAGAAAATCATCGATGGCGTGGGTAAGTTTCCAGACCTTGTGCTTATTGACGGTGGTAAAGGTCAGCTCGGTATAGCAAATACGGTTATGCAGGAGCTTGGCTGTGCCGATAAGTTTAAACTGATAGGCGTCGCCAAAGGTGATGGCCGCAAAGCGGGTCTTGAGAAACTATTTTTTATTGGCAAGAAGCTACCATTGGTGCTTGGCGCACATTCCCCGGCGTTACATTTGATAAACCAGATACGCGATGAGGCTCATCGTTTTGCAATTAGTGGGCATCGACTAAAACGGGGCAAATCAAGAACTAGTTCAGCGTTAGAGGAGATCCCTGGTATTGGGACCAAGCGTAGGCAAACGTTATTAAAACATTTTGGTGGATTACAAGGTGTACGTCAGGCCGGGGTGAAAGATCTCAGTCAAGCACCAGGCGTAAACGAAGAGTTGGCCGAACGAATTTACAATTATTTACAAACCCTTTAGTAAAAATTTTTTAAAATTCGTTCATAATACAGCCATGTGGAATTTGCCAAATATCTTAACTTTGTTGCGGATCATTGTGATTCCGGCATTGGTAATTGTTTATGTGTTAGATCGTCCGTGGAGTGGCTTGATTGCGACTGTTTTATTTGTCGCTGCTGCGATTACCGACTGGGCGGACGGCTACTTTGCGCGCAAGATGAATTTGCAAACGGCGTTTGGCGCGTTCCTTGATCCCGTGGCAGATAAGTTAATTGTTTCAACCTCGTTAATCGTGTTGATTGCAGACCCCAAGGTGCTAGCTAATGTATACAGTACTTGGCTATTAGCAGTCTCGGTCGCGGTGATTGTTGGTAGAGAGATCGTGGTGTCGGCATTGCGTGAATGGATGGCGACTGAAGGCAGCAGCGCGACCGTTGCGGTGTCTATGCTCGGAAAAGTTAAAACGACTTTTCAAATGATCGCCATTGGCATGTTGCTATATCACAACGATTTATGGGGTATACCGGTTTTTGCTTTGGGCGAGCTGCTCCTTTATTTGGCTGCGGGACTAACCTTATGGTCGATGATGATTTATCTTAAAGCTGCCTGGCCTATTTTGAGTAAAAGTTAACGGAAACACCCGTTTTTAAAAGCTTAAAACTAGAGCTTGACAGTTAATAACGCGCGGTTACAATCACGCCTCTTCTGCGGGAATAGCTCAGTGGTAGAG
>DNHK01000271.1 GCA_003485905.1 Gammaproteobacteria bacterium
GCAAAATATAATCATGCAAAAAACATCTTTACGAAGATTCAGCTGGCCTGCAATGGCAGCCGGTGTCGTAAGTGTTATTTCTGTCTTCAATGTAGAGGCTCAAGATGTCTACTACGCTAAGGTGGTCAGTGTAGAGCCTATCGTAGAATCCGTTCGAGTTAGTGAGCCTGTAGAACAATGTTGGGTTGAGTCTCAACCAGCATATAACTCTTATAATTCCCATCGAAGTAATGTTTACGACAATGGCTATAGAAGTAGCAGCACCCCAAATATATTGGGCGTGATTATTGGTGGCGTAATAGGTAATCAGTTTGGAAGTGGTCGAGGGACAGGTCTAGCCACCGTTGCGGGTGCAGTATTGGGCGGTTCGGTTGCAAATGATATCAAGCAAGATAATCGGTACAACCGTCCTACCACCAGCTATCGTAATGTTGAACGTTGTGAGATAACTCAACAACAACATCGTGAAGAGCGAATAGTGGCCTATGACGTTAGATACCGTTATAACGGTGAGGTTTATCACACCCAAATGGATCATCGTCCAGGTGATGAAATTAAGGTTGCGGTCAACGTTGTACCGGTACGGTAAAGCGTTATGGTGAAATTATACTAAATTGGTATATAATTTAGGGTGTTATGACTATCAACGTTTCAATTAAACGTAGCAGGCTTCGGTGCGCAACCGCGTTGCGAGTAGCGTTCGCTAGTTTATTGGTTTGCACGAGTCTGGTCTTTTCTGGATTGGCTGTTGCACAAGGTCCTGATCAAAACTTGCAGTTGGTTAATCCTAAAGAGCGTTCTTTAATCGCTCGTGAATTGATGTCGAGTAAACAGGCCGCGCAAATTGCAACCAGTCGGGCTGGTGGTGGTCGAGTAATTGACGTGCAACCGCTGCGTTCCAACGAGGCTGGTTATAGGGTCAAATTATTCAAGGAAGGCACCGTTCGCACGATCATTGTTCGCGATTAGATGCACAGTACTCGTCCGGGCTTAATATCCCATGGATGGTTTTACCTAGAAACACCAATTCCCATACGTCACAGGTCTAATCTATGCGATTGCTAGTTGTCGAGGATGAACTTACTCTTCAAGAGCAAATCGCAGCCAGATTGCGCTCGGAAGGATATGTCGTTGATGTGTCTGGTGATGGTGAAGATGCTATTTATCGAGGGCGTGAGTACCCGATTAATATGGCAATTGTGGATATTGGTTTGCCAGGGATTAATGGGATAGAAGTGATTAAGCAATGGCGTACTGAGAATTTAGCATTTCCGGTACTAATACTGACCGCGAGGGATCGATGGCAGGATAAAGTGGAAGGTCTTGAGTCTGGGGCAGATGACTACTTAACCAAACCATTTCATATTGAAGAATTAGTTGCTCGAGTGAAAGTTCTTCTGCGTCGCTCGGTTGGCTTGGCTCAGAGCGTTTTAGTTTGTGGGCCAATGGAGATTGATACGACTAGCCAACTAGTAAAACTACACGGTGAGAACGTGGATTTGACTGCTTACGAGTATCGCTTACTTTCTTACATGATGCTTAATACCGGTAAAGTGCTATCAAAAATGGAATTAGTTGAACATATATATGAGGAAGACACGGACCGGGATAGCAACACAATTGAAGTGTTTGTCCGTCGATTACGCAAGAAACTGGACCCGGAAAGCACGCTTCAGCCAATAGAGACGCTACGTGGTAGAGGATATCGATTTAATTTGGATCGCGATTCTTGAACGGTTCACTTCGTAACAGGCTTTTGATTGCAGCCGGGGCACTCCTGGCTTTTTTTCTAGGTGCTGCAGGAGTAATTTTAGAAAGGGCATTTCAGGAGAGTGTTGAAGAGAACATTTACAGTGCTCTGCAGAGTAAATTATTTGGCTTAATGGCGGTTATCGAGGTTTCCAACGATAGTGTCATTGTCTCTGATGTTCTTCCCGAGTCCCGCTACAACCAAATGGACTCTGGATTGTATTCTGAAATCCGAGGACGTGGTGGTAGTTTGGAGTGGAGGTCACCGTCTTTGGGTGGGCGAGCGCTACCGGTTTTTAGTTCGCTGCCGGGCGATTTTCGTTACTACGATGACCTGATTCCAGAAAGTCAGGAGTTTGATCAAATTCAGTTGGTTGCAATGGGGTTAGATATTGATTGGGAGGGCGAATCAGGGGATATAACCACGCTATCTTTGCTGGTTGCAGAAGATCATGCGCCCTACGACGAGCAGATTGCGGCATATAGGAGAACCTTGTGGTTTTGGCGTGGTGGTCTCGCTTTTGCGTTGTTGCTTATGCAGGGACTGTTACTTTTTTGGGCGTTAATTCCGTTACGACGAGTGGCATCTGAGTTAGGAGAGGTAGAGAATGGAGTATTGCGTGCCCTGAACTCTGATTATCCAAAAGAATTACTCCCTTTGTCTGACCGTATCAACCGGTTTATTGATCACGAGGCGCGCCAAAGAGAGCATCAGAAAAATGTTTTAGGTGACTTGGCGCATAGTTTAAAAACACCGCTGGCGGTGATGCGCGGTATGCTTAACGAACAAGCTGACGCGAACAAGCAACTCGATGCGATGCAGGACATTATTGACTATCAGTTGCAGCGCGCTTCTACGATGGGGCGTCGCATGTTTACCGAACCTGTGGAGGTGGCGCCTGAATTGGGCCGCATTATTCGTTCGCTGACCAAGGTATATGCGGGACGAACTATTGATTTCAGAGTCGATGTGGCTGAAAGTTCGGATGGTAAGAATCTTAGATTTTTTGGTGATAAAGGCGATTTGCTCGAAATACTGGGTAATTTATTGGATAACGCATGTAAGCATTGCAAGGATGTAGTCAAGATTACCGCGAATACTTTGGTCGTCTCTGCTGAAGAGGCACCTAGAGGCTTACAACTTATCATTGAAGATGATGGCCCTGGAATACCGATAAAGCAAAGAAGTAAGGTGATGCAACGCGGAGTCCGAGCAGATAGTAGGACGAGTGGCCATGGTATTGGTTTAGCGACTGTATCGGCGATAGTTGATGGCTACGGCGGAATGGTAGAGATTGGTGATTCACAATTGGGTGGGGCTAGAGTTGTAGTTAGCCTACCCGCTGAGTAGTAGAACGATTAATTCAAAC
>DNHK01000164.1 GCA_003485905.1 Gammaproteobacteria bacterium
TATGCAGAATCAGCGGGAAAGCCACTACAGACAGAGACAAGGCTGTGAACGCGAACAAAAATCCCACAAGGTTTCCATAAATAATTAACGCACCACCACGACGAGTAGTAAAAACTTCGCGAATAAATTCCGACATGGAAGCTGGTGTATTGTCGCCGAATAGACCAAAGTAAATTAGCTCTGCCATATACAGCCAAGCCACGTATAGCAGCATCATCACGATTGACAAGGCCAAAATTGGTGCGAATGACGAAGAATGAACAAAACCAAATGCGGCACCCCATCGCAATTCCAATCCATGTTCCCGACGCCGACTCATCTCAAATAAAACGATCAAGACGACCGGCCCAAGAAAATTAAAACCGGCCACCATAGGAAACACCTGATACCGCAGCTCCTGACCCACTATGTACAAAGACCATAAAACCGCAAATGAGGTATACATTAGAATTAAAAATGGAATATGACTGGGCTTTACACGAAAGTCGTCATAGCCCTCATGCAATGATTGCCAAAGATCATGTACGCTAATCTTACGAATCTTTATTTGATCCGCCGTTAGACGATGCTCTGCGAATGAAGCTTGTTCAGTTATGTCGATCATATCGATACCGCCTCCTGTTTTTAAAAGTCTGCGGTTGGGCGGTCTTGCACACACACCAGATAGATCATCCAACCGCTGTCTGGGGAAAACTGATTCTGACGGTTAAAACGCAGTATAAATCACAACATCCCCAAAACTCGTTGATGAATCAAGGATAAGAGCTATCGCGATTGAAGTCCACCATTGAAAAAATAGCGCGTTAAGATCACATTTAAATTTTTAGTGTTAAAGCGGCCATAAGCTAGCATCTATAAGGATATACATGCGTTCTACCAATCATCAAAGGAGCAGAAAGAGCAGCAAAAATTAAAAAACCGCAAACTAACAAACCTAGGAATAGACGTAAAACTCGAGTAGCAATAGACTATAGAAGCCTGCTTTTACGAGAACGTGAAAATTACATATAGCAGCTCTGATTACGGTGTTCTGATAGTTGCATACAGCAAATGCCTCGAAACGAATACGTTTATACGCAGAGACTGCTGATACCCGTCATGTTCCATCTCTATACGCAAGTCTGTCTATTTAGGCGCTATTGAGAGTAGAATCAATACAAGAAATAGATTTTAACCATCTAATAATCAGTAAGGCAACCGCTCAAGATGTACCAAAATTTAGCGAAAATTTGATTTCATTCAACAAACAAGGGGGTCCCGATGCATTCATTAAAAGTCAATAAATCATTTGTACATAAAATAGCAACAGCTGCGTCAGTGCTTACGTTCCTCGCATTAAGCGCTTGTGGTCAATCGGCTGAGCAGACTGCCACACCTGTTACGGAAACGGCCAACGCAGAGCCAGTCACCGTCGTGTTTTACGAGGGCGCACGATTAATCGTAGGCGATGGTTCAGAACCGATTGAAAACAGCGTATTCAGCGTCGACAGTGGTCATTTCGTTGCTGTTGGCACTGCGGGAGAACTCACGATACCTGAGGGTGCAACGCGAATTGATCTAAGTGGCATGACTGTGATGCCCACGATCATCGATACACATACACATCTGAGCGTTACTCGTGAGGCACTTCTAGACGATCTACAACGACGAGCATATTTTGGTGTCTCTGCCACCCTGAGCATGGGCGCTGATGGACCAGGCGCACCACTAGAGATGCGTGACGAGGTGATCCCTGATGCAGCTTTGTATCAATCTGCAGGCCATGGTATCACTGCACCAGAGCCAGGCCGTCGAGTTGTTCATTGGGTTACCAACGAAGAAGAAGCCCGACAGGCTGTGCAAACCGAAGCCGCACGCAATGTTGACGTCATAAAACTTTGGGTTGATGACAGAGACGGACAGTTTGAGCAATTGAGTCCCGAAATCTACGGCGCGGCTATCGACGAAGCCCATCAGAACAATATAAGAGTATCGTCCCACCAGTACGAACTAGTGGATGCTAAAGGTCTGGTACGTGCAGGAGTTGATATATTTGCGCACGGAGTGCGCGATCAGGATATTGATGATGAATTCGTAGACATGGTAAAGCAGCGCCCGAATTTAGTACTCATTCCAAACTTACCTGAGCGCGGAGTTCCCACCGACCTAGACTGGCTGACGGGCTCTATACCGGATGCAGTGTTAAATGGATTGCAGGAAAATAATACTGATAACCCTGAAGCCCAAGAGATGTTCAATATTCAGGCACGCAACCTTGCCAGACTTAGCGACGAGGGCATGACCATAACGGTCGGCACAGATGGCAATAGACCGTGGGGTCCACATATTGAGATGGAAGATATGGTTGCCTCAGGAATGACGCCTGCGCAGGTTTTGGTTGCCGCTACAAAAAATGGAGCCGCTCTGATGGAATTAGACGACAGGGGAACCATCGAAGTGGCTAAAGTCGCCGATTTCATTGTGCTCGCAGCAAATCCACTGGACGACATTAACAACACTCGTAAAATTTCGACGGTGTATTTAAGCGGTAAAGAAGTTGATCGTGCCGGAATCAGTGCCCGCTGGAACGATCTCTAGCAAACTCGGATCTTATTCTTTCCATGGTCGTGACCATACTTGTGTCACGACCATGGCATATATGCGAAGCTCTTTTGTCCGGGTTCAAAGTGCAATCAATCAGTCGTATAAATAGATTGCCTCTCTTGTTGCACTTCTCTTAAATCAATAACTGGTCCCAAATTAAAACTTTGTCTCAAATTGATAGCCGACTCTCTACAAGTTGCAGCTATTATCCGGCATATCCCGAAACCACGCTCCATCAGTTCCGCAGTTGACCAAGCTACCGTCCGAATAAACGATCTCCCCACCGATCAACGTTAGCGTCGACTTAATATCACGCAACTCTTCATCCGCCACCGTAAGGTAATCGGCAGACAGCACAACAATATCTGCTAGCTTGCCTGGCTCGATTGAACCCAGGTTGTCATCTTCACGTGCATCCCAGGCGGTACCCATAGTGGTTGCATGCAGTGCTTCCATTCTAGTTACGGACTCGTGCGCAAGAATCGGATCGCCGTATGACGTCTTTCCTGTGGTCATGTGATACAGCCATACCCAAGGAGAAAATGCTGTGGCATCACTACCAGCACTCATATTAATACCACTATCAAGAATCGTTCGGTACGGTGGCCCTAGATCTCCCATTCGAAAGTCACCGTGGTAATAATGAATCTGCGTTGCTACGCCCGCGCCCATGGCTATGAGACGATCGAGGATTCCCTCATCTATTTCCTGAACGTGCGAAAGGTTCCAGTGCAGATCCGCGATTGGGTAAGTTTCGTTTACAATTTCGAATGCAGTTGTGTGCATTTCCAGTTCTTCGACGTCAATCGAATGCTGATGTACCAACCACCCGTTGGCCGCAGCAATGGTGAAAGCCTCTACAAATAATTCAAGGGGTTGAATCGGCGTAGTTT
Organism: Gammaproteobacteria bacterium; assembly: GCA_003485905.1. Classification (GTDB taxonomy): domain Bacteria; phylum Pseudomonadota; class Gammaproteobacteria; order Arenicellales; family Arenicellaceae; genus UBA10349. The sequence goes on from DNHK01000164.1 coordinate 3,477, forward strand.
CCCAAACTATGTTCTCACCAAAGCCATATACCTTGAACATATCGTCGCCTAATCCCAAGAACGTGTTATCAACGCGCTGTTGGATTGCCGCTGTACCCGTTTCTGCCGTTGCCCATGCCTGAATCTGTGCCCGAATCCGCACCGTCAATTCGTCCTCCTGCCAAAGCGACATAATCGCCTCGTATTCACTATATTCATCAAACGCGCCTGGCCCAGGAAATCCGCCGCCACCTTCTAGTACGGTGGAAAGGCCAACGGTATTCGAATAGCGCATGAGTTCGCGTAGTGAACGCTTTTTGTCTTCCAACGTATGGTCTTCCTGCAAGCGAGCGTATGCTTGAAGCCCTGGTGTATCGAAAGAGCCAGGCCGAGTCGCGAGCACCCCGTCCTTATCAACTGGTATGCCTGCAGCTTCAAAAAATCGTTTACCAATACTGTTTGTCACAGCGGGCCCAAATATATATGCCATCATGAACACAGCATGATTAGGCGCCGCCTCATCAAGCTCCTCCAGCGTTGGGGGACGCTCCTCCATGAATTGCCGTGGGTTCCAGGCGTTTAGGATGGTGATAAAGCCGGTACCGTCGAGACTGTCATCGGCAGGTGGTAGGGTAGCCGCACGGCCGGCGACGAGCCGCTGAACGTCTGCA
>DNHK01000027.1 GCA_003485905.1 Gammaproteobacteria bacterium
CAGAAAGCTTTGATAACCACCTAGTCGTCAGTACGTGACAAAACATAGTCCCTATATTCGAATGACCGAGACCGCCAAACTAAATTGAGATAATAGCTGAGTACATCAACCTACCGCTATATAGCAACATTGGTAATGACAAGGAACGTAGAATTCCTGAATATACTCGTGGACTAAATCGTTGACCCAAAAACCTGATCAATACCGCTACTATAAATTTCGTAGAACTCAAGGTCAGCAGCATACATAAAATAAAGATACCGGCTTCCAGAACCGTACCTTTTATAATATAAACACCACCTACGGTACCCCAAAAAATATAGGGCACCGGGTTTAAAAAATTCATTTTTAAGCCGGTTTGCCAATCGAGAATACCTACAGGCGCTGGCTTTGTATCTGCCTCCCTTACAGAATCATCGGCGTTAAATTCAGGCTTACTTGGGTCAATACTGCCCGGGGAATTAAATATTCTGTAAGCCATCCAGGCTAGGTAAATAGATCCAATCGCAGATATTGATACAACAAACCACGGAGTCTCCCCGAGCTGTAAAGTCAATAAGACGACTAACAACCCGATCGGAAGATCGGTTAAGAATGGTATTAAACTAGCCAGCACCCCACTTCGATAACCTTTGGCCAAGGTTTGATGAATAACAAAGACACCCAACGGCCCGGGATTTAGTCCCGCTGCAAGCCCAAAGGTAAAGGCGGCAATTACAAAACTCATATAGCGTCTTTCATCATGCGATTAGCATCAAATGGACCATTTAATTTATCTACCAATATACGCAGTGCTATAAATATTGCCTGTAAACCAAATCGTCCATAAGGGGCGAAATACTTACGCAAGATAAATAGAGGAATATTTATGAATGACAGACGGAAGTACTTAGGCTGTATATTACTAACACTAACCCACCAAATATTTAACCGCGAAAAATAATATCGAAGGCGCTAATAGGCAACCAACACCCGTATAAAAAGTTGCGGTCATTGCGCCATAAGGGACCAATTTTGGATCAGTAGCGGCCAAACCACCAGCAACTCCGCTAGTAGTCCCCATCAACCCACCAAACACCATTGCTGATTGCGGATTATTCAAGCCTATACGTTTTGCTACTAAGGGTGTTGTGGTCATTACCAAAATAGACTTGACCAAACCCGCCGCAATACTTAGGGCAATAATATCTGACCCTGCACCTAATGCGGCACCAGTAACCGGCCCAACGATATAAGTGGCAGCTCCCGCACCGATGGTGCTTATATCCACTTGATCAGTATATCCAAAAGCCAATGCGACAACGGCGCCCACAACAAAGGATAGAACCACACCAATTATTACGGCTAAGCCCCCGCGAATACCTGAACGTTTCACTTCGTCCAAATGAATACCAAAAGATGTGGCGACGAGTGCAAAATCACGAAACATTGCCCCACCCAAAACACCGATACCCGCAAATATCTCAATATCAGCCAATCCTTGTGTGCCGCCGGTTGCCACGCCACCCATATAAGCCAAAAGTAGCCCTGCCACAATTGCAAGCGCCGACCCATGAATTCGGCCGTTGGACAAACGCTTAGATAGCAAATAAGAAACCCAGGTGACGAAGCCCACAATGAACATTGCAAAAATCAGACTATTTTTTACTAACACATCACTAATTAGATCAGCCATTTTTACTCCTGACCCTCGGTAGTAGGTTTGCGGTCGTCATTTTCAACACGCCCGCTTAGTATTGGCAACAGCGCAAGGCTCGCCAATACGGCCAACAAACCTGCGGCCAATGCAACTGGCCCCCCGGTCAGCGCCGCCAACACATTCTGCTTGGCCGCCATTGCCACGACAATTGGAATGTACATCGCGCTCCAAAAGGAAATACCTAGCGCAGTATCTCCAAAACCCTTTTTGAATGAATCAAATCGATGACATATTGCGATTAAAAGAAGCATCGCAATTCCGACTCCACCGACATTGGATTCGACACCAATCGCGACCCCCAACCAGTCACCAAGAAATTTACCTACGATCACGCAGGCCGACAGAATTGCAACACCATAAACAATCATCTAGCTAAATCTCCTCTACTATTTCGTTTGGCATGATTAACTGGAAAGCCTGAAGATACAAGTACCAAATAATACTTCGCGCTCACGTGATCAAAATACAGCTCAACACGCGCAAAATAGAGTGACAATAAAAAAAGCCCAGTGCTTTCACACTGGGCCCTAAAATCTTCATCCAAGCTATTTCTTAACTGGCTCTCAATTCCGTAAACTTCTTAAGTAACGCATCATACTGCGCCTGCTGCTCAACAGTTAGCTCACCTTCAAGCAGGTTATTTGATTCCCAAGGGTCATCAACCAAATCGTAAAATTCAATATTGCCTTGATGCCGAAGCAACTTGTGTGTCTTATTTCGAACCGCATAGCTCGAGTCGGGTATTCCAGCAAAGTTGCCTCCAAAAACATCTACATAGGCAAAGTCACGAATTGACTCCAACGTTGGATTGGATAAATAAGGTAAAAAGCTTACGGAATCGTGGACAACATTTTCCGGCACGGTTTCACTGGCATCAATACCGGCCATATCCATGATGGTCTGGAATATATCAGTTGAGTTAACCAAAGCATCTGTCGAACCATTTGCAACACCTGGTCCGGTAACAAACAATGGTACCGCCACCCCGCCTTGGTAAATAGTCCCCTTCGCCTTTCCACTTACCACTGGCGGGCGTATTGTTCCATTACCAGAACCGTTGTCACCCATAAAAATGACATAGGTATTGGCGCGCACTTCTGGTGACAATGAATCAAGCAAGCGCTCTATTTCAACATCAAGAGACTCAAGCATCATATTAAAGTAGTCGAGCTGATTGTCACTTGGATCTGCTTGCGGATCGATATGCGACCAATCACCGCGCCAGCGATTTTCGGGCGGGAGATGCAGAGGTGTATGGCCAAGATTATAGGCCATCCAAAGAAACCAGGGGTTATCTTCCTGTTGCGCAATCCAATCAATGGCGTCATCCGTTTTATCATCCGGAATGTAACCAGTTTCACCAGACCACTCGCCGTTAACTGTTTTTATCCAGGTAAAAAAACTGTCAGGAAAACCTCTTACCAAGCCAGAAAAGTGGTCGAAGCCAACAAGATTAGGATGCTGCTCCCAACCATTACGCTTATCCGCCAAATGCCACTTACCGATCGCGGCAGTAGAATAGCCTAACTGCGGATTTACTTTGAAAGCCATGGGCAAGGTAAATTCATTTAGCAGTAAGCCATAACTTGGCTCACCGCGTAATCCACGTCGACCGCCTAGGGCTCCACGCACCGGCTCTCGTGGAGCAGCCTCTGGTTTAGGGGGTTTTTCTGGCCAATAACCCATCACTCTCGGATCATCACCAGTCGGACGCCCAACGCCGGTTCGAAATGCATAACGGCCAGTCAGCATCGTTGCTCTTGTCGGAGAACATACGGGCTGCGCCCAAAAGTTATCGAATCGCACACCCTGATTGCATAGGTTATCGAGCGTAGGCGTATTCGCTGGATTATCATTTAGACCGTAACAAGAGAAAGCCTCGTTACCCATATCATCGCCAATTATCAATAGGATGTTCGGCTTACTGTCGCTTGCGGTCAGGTCGGTATCAGAGTTCGACGTTTGCGCCGAGCTAATCTGAGAACCAATAATTATTGCACCCGCAATCAAACTCAATTTAATTACTTTTGATCTTGCAGAGACAGTAAATTCGCTCATTTTATTTCCTCGAAGCCATTTAACAGCTATATGTGACAACTATGTTGAACTTAATTCTTGACGATGATTAAGCAGTTAATTTTACGTGCACCCTGATTTATCGCATACGACAATAATTACTCTACTGTGCGATCGTCACATGCGTAAGGTTCATATGGGTAGTCTGCTAGGTACACAGTATCTTCACCAGTTTGCTGCTGACCTGGATTCCAAAACAACGGATCTTCTCCAACATAAGTTCGAACCAAAGCACCACTTTCTGAATCGAGAGTAAATCGCTCAACCGCATGAAATTTTTCACTGTGTGTACCTCGACGATTGGAAACAACGCTAAATCCCACCGTATCTACAACCAAGACTCCATCTTCCCATTTACCGATAGAATGCCCTGCCCACGAAGGTTCCAGAGCCGCAGGGTGCTCAGGCATATCCATGTGAATGGTACGAACGGTATCCATAAAACCGTACCTGAGAATGATTTGATCTTGTTCCTGCTCGATACGATTCGCGGGTTGATCGAAAGTCCAGTCAGAGAAATAC
>DNHK01000371.1 GCA_003485905.1 Gammaproteobacteria bacterium
TGCTCGAGACCTCTTTGAAGAGGCATACCTCCGTCATCATCTTATAGAGGTTGGTGGGAATGTGGGAAAACTAGCAGAGGTCGTGGGCATGGAAAGAACACATTTATATCGTAAGCTAAAGGCCTTAGGTATTGACCCGAAAAGCGGCAAGAGTTAAATAGCAGCTATGAAAATCATTATTCTCGGGGCCAGTCAGGTTGGTCGATCAATCTGCGAAGTACTGGTTAGCGAAAATAACGATGTCACCGTAGTTGATCTAAATGGAGCTGCGCTTTCCAAGCTACTCGATCAATATGATATCCGAACGGTGAAAGGCAATGCAGCGTATCCAGCTGTATTAAGCAATGCAGGGGCTGATGACGCCGATATAGTTATAGCTGTTACCGACAGTGATGAGCTAAATATGCTCGCATGTCATATTGCCTCAATAAAATTTGGAACCCCAACGAAAATTGCAAGAATTCGCTCTAATCAGTACCGTGATGCTACGGACCTTTTCCACGAAAATGGTCTAGCTGTTGATGTCGTCATTAGCCCAGAAGCTATACTGACCAATCTTATTTCTCGTCTAGTTGATCATCCGGGAGCATTTCAGGTTCTTGATTTTGCAGGTGGCATTGTACAGTTGGTTGGCGTTAAGGCCTACCACGATGGGCCTTTAGTCGGTTCACCGCTTAGAGACTTAAAAAAGCATATGCCCAACATCGAGACCCGGGTAGCCGCGATATATCGCCGTAACGAAGTCATCAAGCCAAAGGGACACACAATAATAAAACCTGATGACGAGGTGTTCTTCGTGGCTGCGCGTAAACATATTCGGCGCGTAATGGGTGAGATGCGTAAAATGGACGTTAAAGTTAAACGTATTATGATTGCTGGTGGTGGCAATATCGGATTAAGCCTCGCCCGCACGCTAGAACTCAAAGGCTATACCGTAAAAATTATAGAACATAATAAAACCCGGGCTAAATCTATAGCTGCAGAATTAAATCACGTTGTAGTCCTAAATGGAGATGCTGCCGATAGCGAGCTATTGTTGCAGGAAAATATTGAGTCTGTAGATGCCTTTATCGCTGTTACTGAAAGCGACGAAATTAATATACTCGCAGGTATGGTCGCCAAGCGAATGGGCGCGAAAAGGGTCATGACTTTAGTGAATAGATCGGTATATATAGAAAAGTTGGAACATCAGGATATTGACGTTGTAATTGCACCCAGAGAGGTAACAGTAGGGACGATCCTTGCTCATATACGTCAGGGTGACGTTGAGGCCGTACACTCCTTGCGGCGCGGCAGAGCAGAAGCAATTGAAGCTGTCGCTCATGGTGACCAGGATTCATCAAAAGTTGTTGGGCGATATATTCGTGATCTCGCCTTACCAGAAGGGACGGGTATTGGTGCCATCGTACGAAACAATGAAGTGGTAATTCCCGACCGCGACGAAAAAATCGAGCCTGAAGATCACGTGATTATATTTATGATAGATAAAAGTCAAATTCACGATGTCGAAGCCTTGTTTGAAGTAGACGTATCATTCATTTAGCTGCCTGGTAACGCATTCACAATGCAAGTTCCACTAGTAATCAGGATTCTTGGCCTGTTAATGATTTGCTTCAGCTCAGCAAATTTACCGCCTATCTTAATTTCTTTAATCTTTAACGACGGAGCCACTAGACCATTTATTTTTTCAGGTCTAATCACTCTTTCTGTTGGATTAACCCTTTGGTTTTTTACTCGCAAGGTAAATCGCGATCTGAGATATAAGGAAGGGTTTCTAGTCGTAGTACTATTTTGGACCGTTCTAGGCGTAATTGGAGCATTGCCCTTCCTATTACTCGAATCACCTGACATAAGAATCGCTGATGCCTTCTTCGAATCCATGTCTGGCCTCACTACAACTGGGGCGACCGTAATACCTAAACTGTCAGAGCTTCCCGCCTCGGTGCTTTTCTATCGCCAACAACTTCAATGGATGGGCGGGATGGGAATTATTGTTTTAGCGGTAGCAATTATGCCGATGCTAGGAGTGGGGGGTATGCAATTATTCCGAGCCGAAACCCCTGGCCCAATGAAGGACAATAAATTGACCCCCCGTATAACAGAGACAGCAAAAGCCCTCTGGTACGTGTATGCAGGGTTAACACTCATATGCGCACTTTGTTACTTTTTAGCCGGCATGAACTGGTTCGATGCGATTGGCCACGCCTTTTCTACTATTGCCATTGGGGGGTTTTCTCCGCACGATGCGAGCTTGGGTCACTTTCAGAATACGCGTATAGAATGGATTGCCGTATTCTTCATGATTATCGCTGCCATGAACTTTTCATTACACTTTGTCGCCTGGAAATCACGATCCCTACAGCGCTATTTGCATGACCGAGAGATACGAGCTCTCCTACTAATCGTGATACTTGCAAGTGGGCTAACCTATCTGATATTGGTAAAAGACCACGTATACAATCAAAACATTCAGGCCTTTCAACAAGCGGTATTTCATGTGGTCTCGGTTTTCACTACTACCGGTTATACCTCAAGCGGTTTTCATTGGTGGCCTGGCGCATTACCCGTCGGATTGCTCATGCTTAGCTTTCTCGGGGGATGCGCTGGCTCCACTGCGGGTGGCATCAAGCTACTAAGAATTCTATTACTGTACAAACAAGGCAAACGTGAAATCACTCGCCTTGTTCACCCCAGAGCAGAAATATCAATCAAACTAGGGGGAACCCCAGTTTCAAATGATGTAATGAACTCTGTTTGGGCTTTCTTTTCTTTCTATATATTAAGCTTTATTTTAATAGCACTCGCTATTACTGCTCACGGAATCGACTGGGTTACTGCCTTTTCTGCAACCGCAGCTTGTCTGAACAATCTTGGCCCGGGGCTGGGTGATGTAAGCTTGCACTACGGAAACTTACCGTCAACTGCAAAAAGCATACTAACTTTTGCAATGTTGCTTGGCCGCCTTGAATTGTTCACGCTTTTAGTCTTATTCACGTCAACATTTTGGCGTAACTAAACATTAACTGCGACCTGTTTAATACCCTAAATTGTTAACGTTACTCGTAAAATGCTTCTTCTCCTAGTGGCCTAGTTTTAAAGCGTTTATGTAGCCAAAAATACTGTTCCGGGTTGTGCTTTACCCAATTTTCAATCACCTGATTCATCAGCGTCGCAGCAGCTATGTTATTGCTCGGCCAACTATCAATTGCCTCACCAAGCTCCACCACCCATCCTGCGCCCCGTGGCTTTATTCGTGTAAAACAGGGAATAACTACTGCATCACATAACGCAGCGAATTTACCAATCATTGGAATTGTCGAGGCTTGAGCAGAAAAAAACGGTACAAACACACCTTTTCTGCCACCGTCTTGGTCGGGTAAATAGTAAAACGGTTTTCCCTGACGAATTAACTTAAGCAGATTGCGGAGCGGCTCCTTACGTTCAACCAAGGCCCCTCCATAACGGCTACGGGCACTTTCTATCGTAGCGTCAACAAGCGGGTTTTTGGTTCGTTGATACATGGTAATCATGGGGCGTTCACGACTAAGCTCAAATCCTCCGACTTCCAAAGCAATTACGTGCGGAGCCAATAAAATTATATTGCGACCGTTTGCCAGAGCATTATCATAATGCTCACGCCCTGAAACGGAAATCATTCCTGCAAGCCTGGCCTCGGACGCCCACCAATTTATTCCAGTCGACATACCCGTTTGGATGGTCAAACAAAAGCATCTTTTCGCTATCACCCCTAATTCATCGGAATTTTTATCGGGAAAACAAGTACTCAGATTTTTTAATACGATCCTACGGCGAGATCCAAAACATGCATACATCAACGGGCTGACCATCCAAGCAATTCCGGCAATAATAGGAAGCGGTAAATACGAAAGGCTTCTCAACAGCAAGAATCCAAGTCGAGTTAAAACTTGTCCCGATCCAATCGATCTTGGTTGTTTAGGGTTTCTCTTTGCTGGCACGCGTTGCGAGTTAATTTATGTCAATGAAGTTCAGTTATATATTAGCTCGAAGGTAGAACAAAAACATCTATGGTCTTTTCGCAACTTTTCACCAGCTAAAATCAATGATTAAGATATCGGGTAGCCTATTACTTACAGTACCCGTACTGAAATAGAGACAATCATTAAGAAACCGAGCCAGCGAATCTTTCAGTGATTACTCCACGGCTCTGTTTTTGCTACTCTAAGCACAAACTAACCAATTTAAAAATTAGCCATGACAGAATTCACCGAGCATCATCTAGACAAGAATCCAGAGTCAATTGATAAGCTAGTGGTGACTGACGCGGAATGGCGCGAACGTTTACCATCGGACCGGCACAATGTGTTGCGAAACGAGGGCACGGAACCCGCGGGCACTAGTGAGTTAAATGACGAAAAACGCAGCGGCGATTACTTATGCGCCGGCTGTGGGTTAAAGTTATTTTCTACAGAAATGAAGTATGACAGTGGTACAGGTTGGCCAAGCTTCTTCAAAGTTATCGAAGATCACATCACTACGAAAACAGATTTTAAACTAATCTATCCCCGCAAAGAGTACCACTGTGCTCGTTGCGACGGACATCAAGGCCATATATTCAGTGATGGACCCGAGCCAACAGGAAAGAGGTATTGCAATAACGGTTTGGCACTAATTTTTTCACCACACGAATAACTACTTTGTGTGAGAATCTTCTAATTTATTACCAATCATTACCCACAATGGGTTGTCTATGCACATATCGTCGCTACTATTCTATGGTTTTCACTATAATTAACGAAAGTGGCCCCTAACAAGCCATAAATCACGTTTTTTATTATATTTCTGTTATTTTTGTTCATTTATAAACGACGAATTATGAATTTAAACTTATAAGCATGCCCTATGTTTTTATAAGTTCGTCAAAATATATGGGGATATTTTGATTTCTGAGCACAACTCGAGATAATAACTTACGATCTACACCAAAATATTATACATGTGGTAAATAGTTTTCATTATATTCATATATATCATCATAAGTGGGTTTTTATGCCCTCTTATTTCACTAATAAGCTGATTTAAAGAATTTATAGACAGCAACAACGCTATAGGGGGGTTCGACTACTGTAAAACACCTGTCGCATCAATTCGTAGCGTTTGCTCTGGGTCCGTTCTGTTTTGAATAATCAATGAGTACCCCCCCAACACAGGTCTATACGAGCTAATTCTAAAATGCTCCAGTGGCGATCGGCCATCAGGCAACCAGCGATCCAGAACCCTTCGATTAGGTGGAAATCGACCATTTATCTTCCTGTACTCGAGCATTTTCTGATACACGCTATCAACTACGCCAGCCCCATCGACTACAATTGTTGGTCGCACATTAAAAATATCTGTTGCTAGCAAGTCATTTCGTGCTGCTTGCAACTGCTCCACGTAGCTGGGGTATGACTTGGCTATTAAGATGGCTTTCTCGACTAACACCTGCGCCTCCTCTACCCGACCACTCGCCACCAATTGATTCACTGCGCCTAATGGCAGGTCAATATACAGAGAACTCTCTATACTCTCTTTTAGCGACGTGTCGTTTGGCACACTTTTCAGCGCATCCAACAATGCACGCTCGGCATCGGGGAAAAGCGCAGAAGCCAAGCTTTTTCGACCACGATCGTAGGATTCCCGTGCCGCCAACATGTTGGAAGTTCCGTCACCCCCAACCACCTTATTGACCGATACTTCTGGGCCCATATCTTGTGAAACCTTGACCTGAACCTCACCCGTGTTGGACAGACCTGAATTATTCGACTCAGTCGCTATATCTATTTGGTTCAACTCCTCCTGAGCAAAAACATTTACCACCAAAGACAGCAAACTGATTATAAGAGCTAGATTAAGAGCTACTAGTCGATAAGTCATCAGGCCAATAGAAACTCCAATAAAGCCTTCTGTCCATGCAGTCGATTTTCAGCTTCTTGCCAAACGACACTCTGTGGGCCGTCAATCACGCTTGCAGATACTTCCATACCTCGATAAGCAGGCAAACAATGCATAAACAGAGCATCGGCATTGGCTGCCGCCATCATCGCATCATCAACACAAAATCCAGCGAAATCAATTGCTCGCTTTGCTTTTTCATCTTCTTGACCCATGCTTGCCCAGGTATCAGTCACAACCAAATCTGCTCCTGCAATCGCGTCTTTAGGATCATCTGTAAGCATAATACTGGCCGACCGTGCGCTTACGATCGATGCACTTGGTTGATAGTCCATTGGCGTAGCTACATTTAACTTAAATCCACATAATTCAGCCGCATTCATCCATGAATGGCACATATTATTTCCATCGCCAACCCAAGCAACTTTTGCCCCGGAAATTCCCCCCCTGAGCTCCGAAAAAGTTAGTAAATCTGCCAATAATTGGCAAGGATGAAAATCATCAGTAAGCCCATTTATAACGGGCACGGCGGAGTATTCTGCAAATAACTCAATCTGCTGATGCTTGTCGGTGCGAATCATAACCGCATCAACCATCCTCGAGATAACCCGCGCACTATCTTCAATCGGTTCACCCCGGCCCAGCTGAGAATCATTTGGAGATAGAAATATACTGCCTCCGCCGAGTTGCCGCATACCGGTGTCAAAAGACACGCGGGTTCGGGTTGAGGACTTAGTGAATATCATTGCCAACGTTTTACGTGAAAGCGGCGTAATAACATCCCCCTCTGCGAGGGCTGCTTTTAACTCAACCGCACGCGACAATATGGACTTTAGCTCCAATGAACTTAAGTCCATTAGGGTAAGAAAATGTCTAACTTTAGAATTAGTCATGCACTAATCCTGATGGGACTCCAACACTGCGGCTATGGTAGAAACAATCTGATCAATCTCAGCTTTACCAACAATAGCTGGTGGCAATAACCGAATAATTTTTCCCCCACCAGTAACGTTT
>DNHK01000070.1 GCA_003485905.1 Gammaproteobacteria bacterium
ACACGCTATACAGATAATGAAGCGCGCCGATTTATTAACCTGATCGATGTGCTATACGATCACAATGTAAATATTTTGATAGCTGCCGACTGCACTGTAGATGAGTTATATATCGGTACTCGACTGGTATTCGAATTTCAACGAACTATTAGCCGCTTGACCGAAATGCAGTCACACGACTATCTGGCGCAGCCGCACATCGTTTGATTGAGAGAAAAACACATCGAAATTCACAGTAGTTGCAAATCAAAGCGAAATAAATAATGGATACCGTGTTTAATAAAGTAAGTGAGTTTTTTGCCTTACCCGTTCTTTCCCATCCAGTGATAATTGGTGCTATCTCCCTTTTGGGTCTTTATGTGCTATCTCGCCTTGCTGATCGTGCATGTACGCGGGCCGCAATTACTTTTCAGGAAAAGTTCGGAAAACGACTAATCGATGATCGGGTTATCGAGAACTCGCATAAGCCGGTGTTTTACTCAGTGTTTGCTGTAGGGGCGACCGAACTAATAAGGTGGTTTGATTTATCTAGTAGTCTAATAGAGAAATTCGTTTTCGTACTGGCGAGTTTGGCTATATTTTTTTGGAGCTTGCTGGTAATTATTATTAGTAAAAAATTACTACAGCATGCGGCTAGAACGCGCAGAAGTTCTGCTTCGTTGGTACAAGTTCAAACTTTACCACTATTTGAAAACCTAGCGCTGTTAGTAATTTTCATCGTCAGTGCGTACCTTCTGTTTTCACTATGGGGTGTGGACATGACAGCGTGGCTGGCATCAGCCGGTATAGCGGGTATAGCTATTGGTTTTGCTGCAAAAGACTCACTGGCAAATCTTATCTCCGGTGTGTGGATACTGGCAGATGGGCCATATAATATAGGGGATTACGTGGTTTTAGATGGTGGAGAACGTGGCCGTGTGACGCACATAGGGTTGCGAAGTACTCGAATGTTTACCCGTGATTACACAGAAGTTTCGGTTCCTAATGCGGTGATAGGCAATGCCAAAATAGTGAATGAATCAGCAGGGATCAACCCTAAATACCGAGTTCGAGTGCCGGTTGGTGTTAGTTATGGATCAAATATTGATTTGGTAGAAAAGACCTTACTTGAAGTTGCTACAAAAAGTGATTTAATTTGCGAAGACCCCGCTCCAATTTGTCGATTTCGCAAATTTGGGGCCTCTAGTGTAGATTATGAAATGATGGGGTGGGTTGAGGATCCCGAATTACGTGGCAGAGCTGTACACTTTTTGAACAGAGAGGTTTATTTGGCTTTCGAGAAATTGGGAATAGAAATACCTTACTCGAAACAAGATTTGTATATCAAATCGTTACCTCGGCAAGATTGAATCAGTTTGATCTAAAAGACCTCACTTTTTACGCTTACTCGGCAGGTAATTTACAATTCCATGAGCCGACTTTAATTCCGCGCTCGGAGTCACCTTGGAGTATCCATCTCCCACCTTGAGTTAATTTTGTAGTCTCAGGGCCATCACCAGACCATCGAGCAATTATTTCACTGCCCTCTGGACAACTGCGCTCGGTATATAGTGTGCAATATTCGTAGCCGACTTGATTAAAACGATAAGATCTTGGCTTCTTGAGAAAGGGATTACAGCCAGCGTCGTTTCTCCCCGGTACGGAGATTCGTTCCTGCTGGCCGCGCTTGTTGATTTCGTAAAAGCGTATGGAAGGATCCATGGCTGCATCGAGTGTCGGTTGAAAAAGAAGGATGCTAAGGAGAATAAAATTTCGCATTACAGTTAGTAATATTGAAGTATACAAATCAAAAAGAGCCAATTTTCCACTTTGGAATATTGGCATTGCTGGTGTCTAGGCCTTCTTCGACCCTTTGAATCTTCCCATCTTTATTCTCATCCAGAATATACTGATCGGCCCCTATTCTTGGCGAAACTTTAACTTCATAGCGATGCCCCTCGCGCCGATAGCTCGTTTCTATAGGGTCTGTATCTTCTGTTTCGGAAGCTTGGCTCGCCGTTGAACGTTCTGTCGCATCAATAGTATCAATCAATTCTGCCGGTTCTCCACGAGTGTTTTCCCCTAAAGATGGTGGAGCGGGTACTTCTTGCGCAACAAGCGGACCTTCGACGCCAGTAATCGCAATTATGACGACAATAAGAGCAGTAGAACGATTCACCCACTTCATGGTTAAGCTCCCGATAGAATTAATATTGATGAACATTGTTAAACATATAGCAGACCAAGTACAGTTACCGCTGCGCAAGTATTCTATGCACTTTGGGTGGTGCTTGTTTGATCCGCAGCCAGTAGAATGTCCAAATGTCACAAAAAACACTTATCTTAGTCGACGGTTCGTCGTATCTTTTTCGCGCCTTTTTTCAACCGGCGTTAAAACGTTTTGCCACCGAACAAGGACAACCAACAGGCGCTGTTTTTGGCGTGGTGAATATGCTGAAAAGCTTACTGGCAGAATATCAGCCCGAGTATATTGGGGTTGTCTTTGATGCGAAGGGAAAGAATTTTCGGCATGACCTGTACGAGCAATACAAAGCCAACCGCCCCCCTATGCCAGACGAATTACGCAGCCAAATAGACTATGTGCATAAAGTTGTTAAAGCATTAGGTTTACCACTAATAACGGTACCCGGAGTCGAGGCCGATGACGTTATCGGAACGCTAGCACGTGAAGGCGCAGAAAAAGGATTAAGTGTGGTGGTTTCAACGGGGGATAAAGACTTGGCGCAGATTGTTAATGATCAGGTGACGCTAATCGACACGATGAAAAAAGCCCAATACGATGTTAGTGGTGTAGTAGAGAAATACGGTGTTCGCCCTGACCAAATAATAGACTATTTAGCGCTAATAGGTGATAGCTCTGATAATGTGCCAGGAGTTCCTAAGGTTGGTCCAAAGACTGCAGTAAAGTGGCACGAGCAATATGATTCGCTTGATAATATTGTTGAACATGCAAATGATATCAGTGGAAAAGTTGGCGAGAACCTGCGCGAGTTTATGCCCGAACTACCTCTTTCAAAAGATTTGGTAACAATTCGATGTGGGTTAAGACTTGATGTGAGCCTAGATGATTTATCGCCTGTTGAGCAGGACACAAAAGAGTTGGCGGACTTGTACAGTGAATTGGAATTCAAAAAGTGGCGGTCGGAGCTAAATTTTGGTGATGAATCAGAGTCTACTCCTGGCAGCAATTTAGAGCCTGAACTCAGCACAGATTACGACCTAATTCTTGACAAAGAGTCTTTCGGGATATGGTTGAAGCGGCTTAAAGAAGCAAAGTTATTCGCATTTGATACCGAGACTACGTCGTTAAACTTTATGATGGCTGAATTGGTAGGGGTATCATTTGCTGTGGAAGTAGGTAAGGCGGCTTATGTGCCGGTTGCACACAATTATATGGGTGCTCCTGAGCAGCTTAGTCGGGAATACGTATTGGAAGAGCTAAAACCACTGTTAGAGGATGAGACAGCTCTAAAAGTTGGTCAGAACCTAAAGTACGACAGTTCGATATTAGCAAATTACAATATCGAACTAGCGGGAATCGCCTACGACACTATGTTGGAGTCGTATTTACTGGATAGTGTCGCAAATCGACATGATATGGATACCCTGGCAATGCGTCATTTGGGTATAAAAACTACAAAATTCGAAGAAGTAGCAGGTAAAGGTAAATCTCAGATTACCTTCGATCAGGTCTCACTGGATCAGGCTGGCCCGTACGCTGCAGAAGATGCTGACATAACGTTGCGGCTTCATCATTCGATAATGCCTAAGTTGGCAGAGCATAAGATTCAAGAAAAGCTGTTTCATACCCTGGAGATGCCATTATTGTCGGTACTATCCAAAATAGAGAGAAATGGTGTTTATATAGATAGTGCGATGCTGCTACTGCAGAGCCAACAATTAGCGGCGCGTATGCAGGAATTGGAAACACTCGCTCATCAAGCCGCCGGTGGTGCTTTCAATCTTTCTTCGCCAAAACAAATACAAGAAATACTGTTTGAGCAGCTGAAGCTCCCAATTATTCGTAAAACCCCCAAAGGACAACCGTCAACCGCTGAAGACGTATTGCAGGAGTTGGCAGAAGAACATGAATTGCCCAGGATAATTGTTGAGCATCGAGGCCTAGGGAAACTTAAGTCTACGTATACCGACAAACTGCCGATTATGATTAATCCTAAAACAAACAGGGTTCACACGTCATATCAGCAGGCCGTGACAGCAACTGGTCGTTTGTCATCTACTGATCCAAACCTTCAGAATATACCCATTCGTACAGAAGAGGGTCGCCGAATTCGCGAAGCTTTTATTCCTGAGCCAGGGAATATAATAGTGGCAGCAGATTACTCGCAGGTCGAATTGAGAATCATGGCTCATTTGTCTGGCGATACTACGTTAGTTACAGCATTCAAAAATGGAGATGATATACATAGCGCGACTGCAGCTGAGGTATTTGATTGTTCATTACAAGATGTCACCTCTGATCAGCGGCGAAATGCGAAAGCCATTAATTTTGGCCTAATTTATGGAATGTCTGCATTTGGCTTGGCTAAGCAATTGGGCGTGCATCGAGGGGAGGCGCAAGATTATATCAACGTATATTTTGAACGGTACCCCGGTGTAAAAGAGTATATGGATAATACGCGTGTAAATGCTCGGGAAAGCGGTTACGTTGAAACGGTCTATGGTAGAAGGTTGTACCTCCCAGATATAAAAGCGAGTAATGGTGCACGCCGACAATATGCTGAGCGAACGGCTATAAATGCTCCAATGCAGGGTACTGCTGCTGATTTGATAAAAATGGCGATGCTAGCGGTGGATAAGTGGATAACAGCAGATGCCCCTGAGGTAAAAATGATTATGCAGGTGCACGATGAACTTGTATTTGAATTGCCCGAGGCACAGCAAGCAGAGACGATTGAACAGGTATGTAAGCTAATGGCGGGTGTAGGAACGCTGTCCGTACCCCTGTTAGTCGAGGCTGGCGCAGGTGCGAACTGGGCATTGGCTCATTAAGGTGTTCCAACTATATAGTTAAAGCAGGTTGTATCCGGCCATAATGTTCGGTTATTTTGGCTGCATATTTAGTCTAAATTTCTGATGATAGTGTTTAGCGGACCTGTCATAAGTAATTATTGGTTTGAAAATTTAACGCATGTGATGTCCTTGTGATTCGAAATATTTCCATTTACTTGCTCCTTTGTCTTCCAGTCTCGCTTGTTTGGGCTACTGATTATGACAAGGTTCGGCAACTTGTTTCAGCGGGCTCCTATAGTCAAGAACTTCAGGAGCTGGATAATCTCGAAGAAAACATCAGCGAGAAACCTGATCGGGCGAAGCTGGCTTTTATTAAAGCGCGGGCTTTAACTCTTAGTGGGGCAGTAGACGAAGCAATTTCTATTTATCAATCATTGGTAGAGACGTTCCCAGCGAACCCGGAGCCTTATTTGAACTTGTCTGCGTTGTATGCAGACCGAGGTGATCTTAAGCTCGCGCGTGATTGGGCCGTTAGGGGTTTACGCTCACAAGAAAATTTTAGAAAGTTATTTGATAATTTGACGACTGTTCACGGTGTTTTGGCTGCCAATGCATACAGGGCAGCGTTAAATGACCCTTCAACGGTAAGTACATCAGCTCTCGCAATTAGTAGTGATATGGTAATTGATGAACCTTCGATGGCTGAGGTGGTTACTTCAGAGACGCAAACTGATAAAGGTTCGCTCGCAGAAGCAGAGGCTCAGGTAAGAGCAGAAGACCGGACCAATGTCGAAGACCAGGCTAATCTCGAAGTTCAATCTAGTATCGAAGCTCAGGCTAAAGAGCAGGCTTTGTTAGAAAGTACAGAATATGAAGAGATCGGAGCGTTTGTTTTAACCTGGGCAGAGGACTGGACCGATCAGAACGTCGATGGGTATATCTCAAAGTACACCGACACATATGCCCCGGCCGGATTATCACATCTAGAATGGGTGGAACAGCGCCGTGTAAGGCTTACCAATAAAGGTTTCATTAAAGTCGCAGTGGAACAAGTAAATATTACTAATGTGGACAATATTTGGCAGGTGGAGTTTTGGCAGTCGTATGAATCAGATTCCTTAAAAGACACAATCAAAAAACGCCTTCGCTTGGAGAATGTACTCGGCCGTTGGTTGATCACTGACGAACAGGTGCTTTGACCTATGTGCGCTAGTCGGAACTATATTATCGTACTTGCCGTTTTTACTTTTATAACGACGGTGTCTGCTGTTGATCGAGACCCAGATCCTTATGAAGCTAGGCTGCTCAGCGTTCTGTCCGCTATACAGTCCGCCGAACTCGAGCTTGCGCGAGAACTTGCGTTAACGCTGGTTGCGGATTATCCCACTAGTCGAATTGGCGCTGCGTTGTTAGGCGATATTTATTCGGGGTTTAACTCACCTTTGAGCGATTTTGGGTTACAGCTAAAAATAAATGATCCCGAGCAGGCGCAAGGGTTACATCATGAGTTGCTTGCACGAAAAGGGTTGACTGATTTTTATCCTGATGAAGGTTTGGTACCAGCAGCACTCCTAGATATAGGCAATGCACCTTATGTGATCTTAGGCGATATGGAGCACAGCCGCTTATACGTTTATCGAAATGAAGATGGTTATCCGAAACTGGTTGCCGACTACTATATGACTATAGGGCTTAAAGGAATAGGCAAACAAGTTGAAGGCGATCAGCGTACGCCGGTCGGTGTTTATCAGATAACCCATTTTATTCCTGACAACGAACTACCAGACCTATATGGGGCTGGAGCCTATCCAGTTGATTACCCAAATGTGCTTGATAAAGGGCTTAAACGTACTGGTTATGGAATTTGGCTACACGGGACGCCATCTGATCAATATAGTCGCGTTCCCTATGCTAGTGATGGTTGTTTTGTGGTCAGCAATAGAGACTTTGAAGACTTGGCGAAATACATAGATGGTGATGTTGGTACGCCCGTACTTCTAAGTGCGAATGTCGAGTGGGTTGCGAATGAAAGTGTAGAGACATTAAAAACCCATTTCATGGACTCTTTTCGAGAATGGGAGGAGGCTTGGGAGTCGTTAGATGTTGAACGTTACCAGCAACTTTACAATTCTAGAAAGTTTGGGTTCTCGTCTATCGCTTTCGAAAAATGGTTGACCGGTAAAAAGCGAGTTATCCAAACCGCTAAGTATATTCGTGTAGATACCGCTATTAGCGGCTTGTTTGTGTATCCCGGGGAGCAAGATACCATTTTGGTGAAATATGCTCAGAAATTTGAAAGCGACACTTTTAAAGATAATAGCCAGAAGCAGATGTACTGGCAGCGGAATGACGTTGGGGAGTGGCGGATAATTTATGAAGGGGATGCTTAGCGACACCGGCCTGGCAAG
>DNHK01000028.1 GCA_003485905.1 Gammaproteobacteria bacterium
TGGATGATTCTTTGGTCGTAAATCTCGGCATAGCAAATGATGCTGTAAGTGGTAACAAGGTTGACATGCCTGCGGATATGTATGGAATCATTGAACATTATGACCGGATTCGAGCAAGGCTGGGTGAGATAGTGGCTGCTGTTTTTGAAGGCGATACACAACCGTCATATGTTAAAGCTCTGATAGAAGTTAAGACACTACCTCCGATTATGCCGGGTATTATCTATAACGCAGCGGCAAACTATTCTGCGCACGCTGCAGAAATGTCCACGGTTAGAGATTCATTAACCCCTAAATCTGCGCCCGTACCAAACCCAATACCGGGGATTTGGGAGCGTACAGAGGGTGATGAGCGTCAAAATCCGTACATATTCCTGAAATCATCCAGTACAGTAATTGCGGATGGTGAATCTATTGTGATTCCCCCGAAACGGAATGACCTTGATTGGGAATGTGAACTTGCTGCTGTGGTTGGTCGCCCTGCTAGCAGGGTAGCTCCGGGGGATGCCTCCGATTACATTTTTGGATACACCTTAGAGCATGATGTGTCAGATCGTGGCGGTCGTGATGATAAGCGTATGGGGTCTGACTGGTTCTTGCAGAAAAATCACGACACTTTTGGACCATTGGGCCCATTTATTGTTCCGAAAGAGTTTATTGCCGATCCTCATGCGCTAAAGCAAACGCTTATTTTAAGTGGCACGGTGATGCAAGATTCGAATACAGGTTATATGACGCATGATAGCTATGACATGCTGAGCTATATATCCAATATTCTGACTTTAAGAGTAGGCGATGTGTTTGCGATGGGTAGCCCATCTGGAGTGGGTATGGCCCGCGAAAACCCTATTTATATGAAAGATGGTGATGTTGCGGTATGTACGATTGAAGGGATAGGAACGCTGACTAACCCTGTGGTTGCTTCTGGCAGCAACTAGTCGTCTCCCGAAATAGGTTGAAACTTGTAAATCTAATTCGACTGCCAGCGATTCTGGGAGCGATCTTGTTCATAAACAGTGGTGTGTTTGCGCAAACTGCACCCAACTTTTTGGTAGATCCCTCGTGGCCGAACCCGTTGCCGAACAACTGGAAGCTTGGTGGTATCTCTGGCCTGACCGTTGATCAAAACGATAATGTGTGGGTTTTAAACCGGCCTGACGATCTTTCTGATATGGAGCTGCTAGCCGAGCTCGAACCACCAATTTCACTTTGCTGTGTGCGGCCCCCCTCGGTAATTCAATTCGATAAGGCTGGCGAGGTAATTAGTTACTTTGATGCTCCGCAGGGGCACGGTATGGATGTTGACGATGATGGGTTCGTGTACATTGGGCAAGATACCGTTCGCAAGTACGATTCGCGCAACGGCGAGTTGGTTGCAGAACTCATGCGGACGCCAGAAAGAGAGAATGGTGGACGAGTTGGGCTTGTTGACCCAGTAGAAAGGATACCAGGAAAAGGAACGCTTGAGCACGCTAACGTGTTTATGCCGTCCAGCCCTGTGTCTTCCGCTGAATTGACCGCTAAACTAGCTGCTCAGACTGAGTTTCGTAAAATGTATCCGCCTGAAACAAAGATGATTGTAGGTGGGATAGAAGAGATTCGAGTTTTGGAAGAGAGCGACGAATTGCTGGTGGCAGATAACTATCTAGGCGGGCGCGTTCTCTTTTTCGATCTGGATACGTTCGAATTTAAGCGCGGGTGGGGCGCTTATGGTAAACCACTTGCGGACATTAGTATCGATGATGTTGATCATGCGTATGCACCGAATGGCCCAATGCCCAAGGATTTCGCCGGGCATTTGACGGTTAATATTTCACATGACGGATTGGTGTACGCAGCGGATCGATTGGCTAATCGTATTCATGTTACTGACAAAAATGGCGAATTTCTGAATGAGTTTATTCTCGCGCCGAGTACGGGTGGAGGTGGATCTACCGGAGGGGTTGCATTTTCTCCTGACCCGGAACAGCGATATCTTTATATTTCAGATCGCATGAACAGCAGAATCTGGTTTCTTGACCGTGCGGATGGTCGTGTTGTTGGACAAATAGGAAGTATGGGCGAGAACAGCGGCCAGTTCTTCGGTCTACATATGCTCTCGGTCGATTCTCAGGGGAATATTTATACTGGTGAGGTTGATTCGTTCCGTATGCAGCGGTTTGTACCCGCGGGTAGCCCAAAGGGAGAGTTACTGAAGCAAGTGGCCGAGATGCCCTAATTTATCGGCTTAACTCAATATGAGAGTATTGGGTATTCCTATACTACTATTGCGGGCGACGAGGTATGTGCCGCGTGACTAGAGCATCAGCTGCATACTTTCCTTACTTGCGTAACTTCATAATAAAAAGCAATATAATGAAGGTCGTGACTCAATGTTTGTATTTTTTTGTCTAATTTAGATGGTTAAGTAAGAGGGCTGCAGTTGAGTATTGTCTGATTTTACAAAACATTAGTTTCACTATGATTGTTTCAAATCCAGGAGTAAATACATGATCATCCAGGCGGCACCAGCCGGTGAAAAACGTTTCGTGTCCACTATGGTGGAGCACCTTGAGCTTTGTGAGCAATTTATCAACGCTTTTGGGAATGATGCGTTTGAACGTCCAGAGCCCTATGAGGAATTTATCTACACGGTTGTCCATCATGATCGAGGCTGGGATGAAACGGATGCAAACCCTGTACTACATGCTGAAAGCGGGTTCCCTTGTGGTCTTGGTACTGGACCTGTACCTGGTGTCTTGGATACCAGCCGTCGTTCGCCTGATTTCAATCAGGCCGAACACCCATATTGCGGCTTGTTGTCGAGCATGCATAGCTGGGGGCTTTATAACGAACGCTACGGAGTGTCCGAGTTTACAGTTTTGGGAGGTGGTAAATCAGTTCCAATTCCGCCGGAGAACGAACAGTTTGTAACCGGTTTGTTGGATGATGAAATTGCCCGTCAGCAGCGGCTAAAGAGTGAATTAGCTGCATCTCCTGAGACCGCTAGTTGGGTAGAGGAAAAATCATTGATGCGCAACTACAAGTTGCTTCAATTTTTCGATACTTTGGCACTGTATTTTAATCTACGTCATGAAAGTCAGCGTATGGAGGAGCAATTTGTTCATATACCGATTTCAGTAGAGGCGGATGCTACTGTGACAGTGCGCCCTATAGGTGATGGGAAGTATGAGGTTTTTCCATTCCCCTTCGCTGGCGATGAATTAGAGGTTCGCTGCAAAGGTCGTTATTTCGAACAGATTTCGGCAAATGACGAGCCGGATGATCTCGCAGGTTTTCTTTACAGTTTGCCAGTGACAGAGCAAGTGTTTACGTTCGTAGCGGGTGCGCCAAACGCAGTTATATAGGATCGCAGACCAGGGAACTAGAAAGTAACCGGCGCGAATTTCCTATTTTTACGGCTAAAACTTCGAAGGTGTGAGCTGTGAGTGTGTCTCAAATCTGATTAACACACCACAATCCCCATTAAGTTTTTGTTTGGAGCGCCTCAAGAACCCGTTCCTTACGAAAAGGCGGTTGACGCAGGCGTATGCCAGTTGCATCAAAAATTGCGTTCGCTACTGCAGCGATAACTGGCTTATGACTCGCTTCACCAGCACCATAGTGGGGGAGATCATCGCGGTTAGGGTTTGGGTCGCCGTTGACCTGAACGATTTCGATTGATTCCGGAGTGTCAGAATGTCGAAGGCTAGGATATGATACCCAATCAACACTTTTGACTTTCTCGGTATCGAATTGAACTTCTTCCCATAGCGCTCTGCTTACCCCATGTAATATTCCGCACTCTACAGTATGACTGAGCCCGGCAGGGTTTATTACCAGCCCACAGTCATGACCGCAGACCATGCGCTTGACCCAGACGTGGCCAGTAGTCCGGTTTACTTCGACCTCAGCAATTAACGCCACAACTGTGCCGTTACGGTAGGTGTAGCCGAGTCCGCGCCCAGTGACGACCGGGCTATCCAATTCTGACGTGCTTGGTTTCGGAGAAGGTCGGGTATCCCAACCGAACCTTTCAGCCGCGGCATTCAAGGTGGCGATGGATCGGGCCTTCCTTAGCAGGTCATCCTCATCACTGGCGCTTAATAGATCGAGCCGAAACTGAACTGGGTCAGCGTTTGCTGCACTGGCTAACTCGTCAATGAATGATTCAAATGCAAATGTTACTTGCGGCCCATTCGGATCCCGCAGATTACCCGTGCGAAGTGGCGTC
>DNHK01000382.1 GCA_003485905.1 Gammaproteobacteria bacterium
TTGCCAAAAAGGCGGCAACATATCAATTGAATAAAAGGTTCCGCCCAGAAATGCTAGTGGTGTTATGACCATCAAGGGTACCACTTGTAATTGGTCGAATCCGTTCGCGACAATCCCCAAAATAAACCCGAATAAACTAAATGTAACGGCCGTCAAGATCAAAAAGGTGATCATCCAAAACGGGTGCTGAATATTGTAGTCGACAAACAACCTTGCCGTAATCAGGATTAGAAGTCCGACAACCAGAGACTTGCTGGCTGCTGCTCCAACATAGCCAAGCAGTATCTCAAAGTAGGAAATTGGCGCGGATAGTACTTCAAAAATAGTCCCTGAAAACCGCGGAAAAAATATACCAAACGATGCGTTTGAAATACTTTGGGTTAGTAGTGACATCATGACTAGTCCAGGAATAATAAATGCCGCGTAGCTAACACCTTCAATACTTCCCATACGTGAACCAATCGCAGATCCAAATACAATAAAATATAAGCAAGTAGAAACAACTGGTGCGGCGATAGTTTGTCCAATGGTGCGCCAGGCGCGAGCTACTTCGAACCGATAAATCGCGCTAATAGAGTTGAAATTCATTATTGTTCTTTTACCAGTTCTACAAATATTTCTTCTAACGAGCTTTTGCTGGAATTCAGGTCTTTAAAATCGATATCCTTTTTATAGAGTTTCCTCAGTAATTCTGCAATTCCCGTGTGCTCTTGTTTTGTATCAAAACTGTATACGAGTTCGGTGCCATCGGCATCTAGCTTGAGATTGTATTCAGATAAATCATCTGGAATTTCTGTCATCGCATTTTGTAATTGAAGTCTTAGCTCTTTTTTACCGAGTTTTTGCATTAATTCGGTTTTGTCTTCCACAATAACAATTTCGCCACCGTTAATTACTCCTACACGGTCGGCCATCTCTTCGGCCTCTTCGATGTAGTGAGTGGTCAATATAATGGTCACGCCACTTTCTCGAAGCTCCCGTACCATATCCCACATGTCACGGCGCAATTCTACATCTACGCCCGCAGATGGTTCATCCAGAAATAGTATTTCCGGTTCGTGCGACAGAGCCTTGGCGATCATTACCCGGCGTTTCATTCCACCAGATAGGGCGCGTAATTTAGTGTCCTTTTTGTCCCACAAGGATAGCTGTCTAAGCACCTTTTCTACATATGTATGATCCTTTGGTTTGCCAAACAAACCACGACTAAAATTAACCGTCGACCAGACAGATTCGAAAGCATCCGTGGTTAGTTCTTGTGGGACCAGGCCAATTTTAGAGCGAGCCGCTCGGTATTCACTCAATATATTATGTCCGCCTGCCAGCACTTCGCCTGAGCTAGGCGTGACAATCCCGCAAATTATACTAATCAGCGTGGTTTTACCGGCACCATTGGGGCCGAGCAGAGCAAATATTTCACCTGCTCGAATCTCTAGATTTACATCTTTGAGTGCTTCAAAACCCGAAGAGTAAGTCTTGTTTAGATTCTTTATTGAAATTATCGACATAATAGATATACAGCGCCAGTAAGATGCCGTTCGTAGAGCAATTAAATACGTCGCACTGCGAAGAGCATCAACCAGTTGCTAGTCTGTGCGGCTGGTAACTTCCAAAAGGTGATAACCGAACTGTGTTTTCACCGGTCCTTGCACTGTGCCTACGTCAGCACTAAATACGACCGTGTCGAATTCAGGTACCATCATTCCAGGAGAAAATTCACCCAAGTCACCGCCCTTAGCGCTTGAAGGGCATGAAGAGTGCTGCTTCGCGATGTCACCAAACTCAGCGCCAGCTTCAATTTGATTCTTTAGTTCATTACATGTTTCTTCTGAGGACACTAGAATGTGTCGTGCACTGGCTTTTGCCATGATTATCTCCTATTGAATTTAGTTGGGAAATGCGAGTCGATATTTCGATTCGGTGGCGCACTTTGCACGTTTTAAGTGAAAAAATCAAAGATTGCTTTCAAGGGTTATTTGAAAGTTTCAAACGCTGTTACAGTTTTTAGTGCGCTCGTGTATTGAGCTGGAATTTGATGCGTTATTTATTACTATTTACGTTCTGCAAGTGTGCTTCAGGCAGAGGCGTTGTTCGTTTTGATACGAAATAGCAAAGTGCCACTGAGATTAACCCACCCATAGTAGCAGCGGAATAAGGGCTTTGTGCGTAGAAGGCAAACCATTGCCCGGCGTCTTCTAGTGCGGTTCCTTTGAGCCAATGACCAGAAATAATTTGTGCATGAATGAGAATGAAGCTGATAGCGCCACCGAGAAAGCCGCTAAGCGCACCAGCCCGCGTGACGCCGTTCCATAGGGAACCGAATACTAGTGGGCCCATTAAGGCTGCGGTGAAGCCGCCGACACCAGCCCAAACGAGCATAGTGACATTCATGTGCATGACCGACCAGCCAAGTAGAATCGACCCAACTAGAGTTAACACAGTGACCGTTCGACTAATGACCAGTACGTTGTGATCGAGTTGCGATTCGCTAAGGTGCTGGTGGATGCGAGGGGCAATACTTCGGCGATAAATATCGTTGGCAAATA
>DNHK01000424.1 GCA_003485905.1 Gammaproteobacteria bacterium
GATAGAGGGTGTTACAGCACGACCCTCAGCGGGTTTGGCCGGGCGTATGCCCATTAGTTGAGCAATTAGTACTGTGTCTGCCTGATTATACCCAAGATGATTGAAGTCTGCGGAACGTGCGGCATAATCGAGAGCCACAACTTTCCCTTGCGCATCAAGACCCCCTCGCAGCTTGAAAGTGTAAGCAGGACCCTTGGTGTCCCATGCTGTCTCCTCATCTCGCATCCATTGTATGCGGACTGGTCGTCCAAGCTCATTGGCTAAGAATGCAGCTTCAAAACCGGCATCGTCGGCTGCGGTACGGCCATATACTTGAGGTCCATCCATGTAAACAACCCGAACCTGTTCTTCGGGTATGCTGAGAAACTTCGCAACTCCCCTGCGCAGGCCATAGGACTTCATGTCATTGGAGTAGATGGTCATTTGTCCGTCGGACGGGTCGGCTAGAGCATGCGCAGGTCCAATGGCTGTATGTCCCTGAAATGGGACCTGATACTCCGCCTCAATAACCTGTTCGGCAGCTCCGAGCGCTGAATCAGGTTCACCCGTAACATCTGAAACGCTGTTTGCTGCAATTGCTGCGTTCCGCATGTAGTCAAATAAATTTTCTGATGCTGGAAATGCTGATTCGGAAGGCGCCTGCCAATCAACTTTCAATAGGCGAGCAGCGATAATGGCTTGTTCTTCTCGCTCGCAGACCACGGCTACGTAATTGCCGCGGCTTACAATGCGGATAAAACCTGGAGTATCTGAGACTGATGATTCATCGATACTGCCTAGTGTCGCACCCGCGAGTGTCGGCCTTATGTTTCGTGCATGAACCATGCCGGGCAGCTTTACATCCACTGCCCATGTCAACGACCCATCCACCTTTGCAGGAATGTCATAGCGTTGTATGGATTGACCTATAACGTTGAGCTCGCTAACGGATTTGACGTTTGCTTCCCCGGTTGTTGCATTAACATTTTCTCCTTTGAGCGAAACGTCGAATGTTCTTCCACCAATCAGTTCAGCGTAAGTAACTGATTTTGATGCATCGCTTTTGCTGGAGATAACCGCATTGTTAGCCGTAAGATCGGTAACAGGAATACTGAGATGCTCGGATGCCAGCCTGAGCAGCACGCGCCTTGCTTCAGCTGCAACTCTTCGCATTGGCCAACCGTCGCGCTCTACGCCATCTGAGCCGCCTGAGCCACCTTGGTCGGGTGTTGTATCTGTGCTGCCCATAACGAGATCAGTCTTATCGTAGGCAATGTCGAGCTCGTCGCACATCATTTGTCGGAATGCCGTGCCAGTGCCTTGACCACCATCTGTCTTACCGACGAAGAAGCTTGCTGTGTTGTCTGGATGTATGACTATCCAGGTGTCGAGCTCTAGAAAATCAGGGTCTGTAAATGGGCCGCTGTCCATCGATTGCGCTCGCACTTTACTCCCAAAAATAGTGTTAGCACCGACAGTTAGAATTAGAGCTCCAGAGGACTTGAGAAAGTTGCGGCGTGACGTTGAAGGGTCAGATTGAAGGAGTGCATCTTCGACATTTTTCGGAAGTTGTAGTGAGCTACTCATACTTCTTCTCCTGGATCAGTCGCAACAGTATCGCTTGCTGTGACTCTACCTTCGACTACACGTTTAATCGCCGCTTGGATGCGGTAGTAGCTCATGCATCTGCACAGTGCGCCTTCCATTCCCAAACGAATTTCAGCACCAGTTGGGCTGGGGTTCTGGTCCAAAAGTGCTTTTGCTGTCATGATTTGACCGTTCTGACAATAGCCACACTGTGGAACTTGTTCATCGATCCAGGCTTGTTGTAGTGGGTCTAAAGTGCCGTTCTGTGAGAGGCCTTCTAGTGTTGTTATCTCACCGCTAACCTGTGACGCTGGTATGGTGCAAGAGCGCAATGCAGCGCCGTCTACGAGCACAGTGCAAGCTCCACATTGACCAAGGCCGCAGCCAAACCGAGGGCCGCGAAAGTCGAGATCGTTGCGCAAAATGTATAGAAGAGGTGTTGAAGGGTCGATATCAACTTCGTGGGTTGCGCCATTGACGCGTAGGGTGACGACACTCATTAATAATCTCCAAATGTGTTGGATGCATGGGCAGTATAAAGCATGTAATCATCTGGTTGAAATGCAATGTCACATAGAGCTTGAGTGCGACGAATACCCCGAGTACTATCGATTAAGATAAAAATTTAAGAACAAGATGCGTCATGATTAACACTCGATATTCAACTATCTCGGCAGTGATAACCTGTATTGGCTTAGCCGTAACGGAGTTAGCAGTCGCAGCTCCGAGCATCGATGGGATTTGGGAACCTCTGAGGGGCGCCGGTACCGGGCACCCGTCCTCAGAAGAGGTTAGATTGACGCCCGCTGGGCAGGCCGCATTCGATAGCTTCTCGGAAGAGAACGACCCTACCTTAAAATGCATTATGCCAGGCGTGCCGCTCGGTATTTATGATCCTTACCCCTTAGAGATAATCCAACAGGAGCATCAGGTCGTGTTCCTGCACGAACATTTTCATATGGTTCGGAGAATATTTACGGACGGAAGACAAGCACCGGAAAACTGGTGGCCAACATTGGGCGGTTTTTCAGTAGGTCACTGGGAAGAGGATACGCTTGTTGTGAAAACTACACACCTTTCGCCAGAAAACTTGGTGTGGCATACGGGAATGCCTTTTTCGGGGGCACCGGACACCTACACTGTCGAGCGATATACCTTTACTGACGATAGGCTGATGTATACCGCCGAAATATTCGATCCAACATACTATGAAGAACCCTATGTCTTCAGTGCTGGCAGGGTGTTGGCGCCGGATGGAATGATATTGGAATATGAGTGTTACCCTGAATACAGTGGTTTTTGAGGGCCCATATACTACGGTGTATAGATGTCTGAATTATAGAAAGAGGAACTAAATGATGAAATATATAACCACTCCGTTACTTGTTGTGATTGTTAGTTTGCTTGGTATTCACCCGGCTGCGTCTCATCACAGCCGTGATGCCTACTTTGATATGGAAGCTAGAGTGGAATTTATTGATGTAACCGCTGTGTCATTTAGAGTTGTGAATCCTCACTCCCAACTAGTGTTTATGGCAAAGGATGAGCAAGGCAACGAGGTGGAGTGGACCGCAGGTATTCTTGGCGCAAGCCATCTAAGGCGTGCCGGGATTAGAGAAAGCCTGATAAGTCCAGGCGATAAACTTACGGTTATGGGTTCCCCTAGCCGCGGCGATAAGAAAGCAATGTGGCTTTATACGGTAGTTTTAGCTAACGGCGATGTTGCCGACCTCTTCGGGGCAATTCGCACTGGTGAAGGAATCATTACCCCTGCAAGTGAGGTGAATAATAATTGAGTTTGCCGTGTCGCCATCGTAGATAATTCGAAGGAGATTTGGTTTTACGCAAATTTGGTGCTGTTGGCTTCAGTAAAAATTATTTAGTAATAGCGGCTTCTACTTGACTAAGCGAATGGATGCCGCTGCCGTGTACCCCGACTACCTGTTCGATCGGTACATTCAAAAAGCGGATAGCGCTTAAGGCTTCGTGGTCCCATAGTGCATTAGTTGCAGCCTGGCCAGGGGAATAAATATCGGCTAGTAGTAATAATTTTGAATCGGGTAGATACACACCTAGCATGCCATCTGCATGAGCAGTTGGTATTTCATACAGATTGATCACTCGATTACTAATTGTTAGTTGCGCACTTCTATTAACGCCTTCAACACTGGCGTCTGCTATTCCTTGTTGAACCAAGGCATCCAGAAAAAACTGTCGATTCGATGAATGCATAGTAATTGGGACTCCGGCGGTGGCATAGGTTGCCAATCCTCCACTATGATCATAATGATGGTGGGTGAGAATTAAATGCTTTAACGGTTTAGTTGGCCACCGGAGTGCTAAAGCCTGTAGTACGGCTTCAGACCTTGCGGGATACATTGGCGCGTCTACAATAACCAATCCATCATTTAGCTCGATGAGCAAGTTATGATGGCTATTGCCATGTATCTGAAATATGCCTTCGGCAACTTGTAGGAATTCGACTGGTTGCGACTGATCACTATCTCTTGGGCTAGCCAACGCTATACGGCTGATAAACCAATGCGCTTGGTTCCATCCCAGTGCGTAACGGGGAGCTGACAATGCTTGGGTATAGTCCGGGTGTTTCTCCGGATGGCCAAGTTCTACGTGAATCGAATTACGCAATTCGCGCCTGATTAACTTGCCAGCCACGCGATATTCAAGCCGTGCTGGTACCATTAACCCATTGATGGTTTGCCAAGACGAATATTCAACACTGGTTTGCACGGTGCCGAATAGAGGATCTACTTCGGTAGTAGATAGTGCAGCAGGTAGCTTAGTATTAGGGTCGAGTTGTACTATCCAACTGGTATCTAGTGCATCCAGTTGGTAGCTGTTTGGGCTCTCGTCTATAGGAACGACATTTTCAGCTTTGCTTAGAAGTAACGTTGGTGTGCCCATCCACAGAAACTTCATGCGGGATCCAATCCGTGCTGGAACCATAGCGCCGGTTGCGCTAGGACGATAGCCATCAGAGCCGGTGCAAGTGCCGGTTCCCTCAGGTTGTAGCGTTTCTGAGTATTGATAGTTTGAAGGGAAAGGGTAGTGTGTATTCAAATCCCACTGGTAGCTAATTTCCTCTCCAATATTCCATGACGCAATTAATTTGTAACTCGAAGTATGACGGCCACGGCCATTGGCACTAACCGATTGTGCTGGGTCAAAATGATCCCCAGCGACTTGCCATTCAAGTCGCTTAATATTTCCTGCAGAACCTAGGTTAGAAAATATTCGCTCAAGCTCCGGGGTCGGAGTAGCCTGTGAGCTTGCTGGAGTAGACAATAAAACCAGTATAAATATGATTAGATTTTGAGTTATATAGTTCATGCCAAGAATCGTTTGTCGTCCGCGTGAAACTAGTTTCCTAGCAACACTTTTTTATTGATTGCTCTTATAGATCGCTGCGATCCCATATGCAATTGTAGGGTCGAAGTCGCTCGGTTGGGTCCCAAACCCAAGCTCGATCAAGCACGACGGATTCAGTAAAGATTACAGGATCTGTTGCTGTCACCGAGTATCGCAGAATAAGGCCATCGGCAGA
>DNHK01000058.1 GCA_003485905.1 Gammaproteobacteria bacterium
AACCGACAACAACAAACCTGATTTTGCTCAATTGTGCTGGTATCCTCCCATTCAAACAAAACCATATCTATTTATTGGCCGACACCCGAATAATGCTGAACGATAATCGAGATATATATCTATTCGCAGCCATTGCCAGCATGCTCATATCTGCATGGTCGGTCTTCGCGGATCCTATTATTAATCACGATGGCGTTCAGTATTTACTTGCAGCCAATGATTTTGCCGCTGGCCGGTTTAATGAGGGAATATCGCTTTTCAAATGGCCAACATATGCAATTAGCATCGCTTTAGTCAGCAAACTAACTCCGTTAGGTGTCGAAAATAGTGCCCATTTACTCAATGCTCTACTATTCGCTAGCTTAGTTTGTGGCTTTCTCTTTACCGTCAGAACGTTAGGTGGCACACGCTCAACTTTAATTTTCGCAGCGATTCTACTACTGCTTTTCCCAAGCTTAAATAAGTTTCGACCATTCGTTATTCGTGACGCAGGATATTTATCGTTTTATGTCTGGGCACTAGGGTTTCTATTTGTACACTGTAGAACACAGGGCTTTCGCCCACTACTCGCAGCTGCAGTTAGCTTAACTATTGCCGGTTTATTTCGGATTGAAGCCTTCGCTATCATGGCGATGATTCCTATTATTCTTCTAGGCACTCGCGCTAGTTCAACTTGGCAGAAACGTTGGTTTTGGCTGGCTGGAGCTATTGTTGTTTGTGTAATGTGTATTGGCTTAGCTCTCTGGGTCTTTGGTGCTGAAAGTAGAATTCCACTTCAAACATTTAAGTCAAACCCACTCGACAGCACAGCGCAAATTATCGGCCAGGTTTGGCAACAAATAACTTTTCGACTAGACACGATTCGCTATGAATTTTTAACCGAGTTTAGTGGTGATTTCGCTCCAACTGTCTTGGTAGTAACTTTGCTAATTATGGTTGCCTACGAGTCCCTTCGGCGCCTCGCTTTCGTCTACGCAGTATTAGCTTGGCACGCTTGGTACCGTAAGCTGGTATTTCAGCAATCCGCGGTTCGACACTTTTGGCAATTGCTTCTACTTGCACACCTAGTTCTACTAACTGCATTTACCTTTAGCAAGATGTTTATTGCAAGCCGCTATACCATGGCATTGGTTCTGACAGTATTGGTGGCCGCTCCATTTAGTATTGAGCACTTTTATAATCGCTGGAGAACACGAGACAAAAATAAGAACGTGCGTATAGGGTTCCCTGTGCTTGTCGTAATAATATCCTTGTTAGGCATAGACAGCCTTGATCTTTGGACCGACAAACGTTATGTCCGTGATGCAGGGCAGTGGGTAAATACAAATTCGGAGCCTTCCGCACGCCTATACAGCAATAGCCACATCGTTATGCACTATGCAGGGCGTGATGCATTACGTAGTGGGCGATTATTTAACTGGCAGGAAACAATGTTATTAGCAGGACAGCTAGAATGGCGAACTTATGATTACTTTGCCTTACAATTTGAAGTAGACCACCTAGACCGCAAAAATCGATTTCAAGCGACTGTGGGCTTAACCCCAGTGAAAGTTTTCGCCAATAGCGAGGGGGATCAAGTCGCTGTCTACCAAACTCCCCTAAAATTACGTCTCTAAACGCAGTGTAATAGCTAGACGCTAATGTGTTGGCTCAGTTCGGTAGTAAGTGCTTCGTTATCTATCCAGTTCTTTAAAAAACGCTTCTGGTCCCGGGCATGCGCCTTCTCAAAGTGGAATTTACATGTCCCCGCGACGTCCAAATCTATAGCAAAAATCTTTCCCTTAACCACCATTAAATTAGTAGCCTTCATATCCCCATGCACCAAGTGGTTTGCTCGCAGTTTTCGAAACAGGTCAGCAAGCTGAGCAATCAATGCCCTGCGCTCCGCTCCCTCCGCATTCGGCAACACCTCAAGTAAAGGTTCGCCCTCGAGCGCCTGATAAACAAAATAACTATCGAATCGCAATGGTCCCAACCTTCTCTCTAAATACATCTTTGCTTCAGGAACACCTATACCCGCAGTTGAATAAGCTTGGCTAGCTTTCCATGCATTGTTCGCTCTTGACCGACGCAAAAGCCGCTTTACAGAATGCCAACGGCTCCTACCCGTAAACCGTTTAATGATTAAGTCTTGATTGCAAACCCGCACTTTGCTGACACTAGCGGCCTTATCGAATTTTAAGGATTCACCGGTTTTAATTAATTCGGCCAATCTAGAAGCTATCCCAACTAATTCTTCGCCTTGATTACAACACACCTCGTACCGAAGTTTAAAAGACTTATAGACCGTCATTTGGTCAACCCTGTTTTGCAGCGCCAATCATTCGATCCGCACGGCGGATAACTGATCGCCACAACTTGTAATTTTTAGTTATAGCCTGACGCGAAGGCTGGTTAGAATACTCACAGACAAATCGAAGTATATCGGTACGACTCAACCCACAGTCTGCGGCAGAGTAGTACAACCCTCCCAAGTCTTTTACCAACCAGCGGAATGGCACCTGCCTACGAATTTGTATTCTGTGTAAATCAATAAGAAACAGTCGCTTCTTATTAAGCTCCGCTGGGCCTTCTTCTAACCAAAAATGACACAAATACAAATCTCGGTGGTTAATTCCAGCCGCATGCAAGCGACGTACAATATTTGCGACTCGTCTGATAATCTTACGTCTCTCGAGCATCGTTTGTTTGTCAGAACACGCTACATATCTAACCAATGGTGGCCATGCTTCAAGTGACCTTGATTCTGGCAATTCATCACTAATAATAAATGATTTCCTCGTCGCCGGATTAAGTCCGCTTTGTCCAAAACCCACCGCCTCCAGAGTATCAATACCAATGGAACGTAATCGATGAGCTCCTTGCCATTCCGGTTTCGCTCCTAATACTGGTAACTTTAAACTAACAAGATTTTTGCAAATTTCTGCCCAGCCTACGCCAGTGTGCGTTTTAACAAAAAAATTCTTTTGTTTACCTTCAACTTTAAATGTATGTCGGCCAAGTGCGCGGCGGAAGGTCTGCCCATCAAGATTCATTACTGAGTCAAAATCGCTTATACCCGGCAGCTCTCTTTTTAGCTGTTCGCCCAAGTAACAATCAGTGGATTCGATACGAGGCAATTCCTGGACTGTATTTAACACAATCTCTGGCATAGACCTGGCTTCAATATCTGCAATTTGTCTCGCGCCATTTCGACCCCAACTCGAACTGTGTAGATCACCTAAAGTTACGGCTAAGATCTTATTTAATTCTTTTTGCTGGAACGGTTCATTTAGAACTACTCCAGCGTTAACTTTACGGACCAACGGCGCATATCCGCAGACACCAGAACATAACACCGGCAACCCGCTTTGCATCGCCTCGACCAATACTGTCCCAGATGCTTCATTACGGGCGGGGTGCAATAACAAGTTAGCAGCTTTCATATAAAGCGGCACTTTCTTACTTGGACCAACAAAGCGAATCATTGCAGTGGCATCATTATTTGACCCAACCGGCAATCCCAGATCCTTGGCTAAGCTAATTAGGGGTTGCTCCGTTCCACTGCCCACGACCACGAGCATCACTCGCTCCTTAAGCGATGCAGGCAATGCGGCAATAGCGCGAATAGATCGATCAACTCCTTTCGTCATGAAACTTGAACCGACACTCAGCACAACCAATCTATCTATCGAGATTTTAAGCATATCTCGTGCTTCGGGCACACCTGGCAGCCCCGCAAGGATCGCCGAGCGGTCAGGACTTATGAACGGCGGTAGTACCACAGAACGAGCGTCGGCAAGCGCATAAACCTCCCTGTACTGTTGACGCAATACCTCAGACACGAAAAAGACTACACAAGTTGAGGTTAAACCAAAAACGGCACGTTCTGCAGATGTGCTGCGCCGGTATCGTGAGGTCAACCGATATAGTCGTGAATGACGTGAGCGCGCCCGCAACACAAACGAAGCATCTGCGCAGTAGTAAAACATAAAACCTGGCAATCTATTGAAACTAATCGAAGCATCAAATAAACCAGAATGAACACGCTCAATTGATTCAGCTCCGAAATGCTTCATACGAGCATGGTTGCTCAAACCCGGTGCTGACAACTGTTGTACTTCGATGTCGTTAGGTAGCATGTCTAACGCTTCATCAACTATCCTAGTTACAAAAACCGTAACCTGATCTCCTCGATCCACAGCACACTTAGCGATCCGAGCGCAGTCCTTTGCTAACCCGCTCCACGGACTCAAAGTATATATGGCAAATGCCAACCTCATACCATCACCGCGTTAGAGCACACAAATATACTGAGCATGCGCCACGTTCCGTGATTAGGCTTTGTACTGTTGTTCCCACTCAAACGCCGTTCTACAAATTAATTCGGTATCGTTGTATTTTGGCTCCCAGCCGAGTTGCTCTGTAATTTTCTTAGTATCGGCTATTAATGCGGGTGGATCACCAGCCCTTCTACCCGTTAGTTCCCGCGGAAAATCGACATTACTCACTTTTGTAACTGTATCTAGTATTTCCTGCACGGAAAGACCTCGACCATATCCGCAATTATAAACGCCACCGCCACCGCCATTTATAAGATGCTTCAAGCCGACTACATGCGCGCTTGCCAGATCGTCAACATGTATATAGTCACGAATACACGTACCATCCGGCGTGTCGTAATCCGTGCCAAATACTTTAATCGTTTCTCGTTTACCCGTTGCGACTTCACATGCAACTTTAAGTAGATGAGTAGCTTCTGGGGTCGCCTGACCCAGGCCGCCTTTAACCGCCGCTCCAGCAACATTGAAATATCGCAGCGCTACATATTTAAATGGCTTTTCTGTTGGTGCGCTAGTTGCAATATCTTCAAGGAGCCACTCGGTTATCAATTTGGTCCGACCATACGGATTAATTGGCTCTAATCGGTCAGTTTCAACTGCCGGGATTTTTTCCGGAATACCGTAAACGGCAGCACTTGAGGAGAAAATCATCTTATTAATACCTGCCAATCGACAGATTTCAACTAGACTTTGTGATACTAGGCAATTATTTTGATAGTACTTCTGTGGGTTCTCAACGGACTCTGGTACAACGATGTGACCGGCAAAATGAATAACCGCTTCGATCGTAAATCTGTTGAATATGTCCGCCAGTAGATCTTGATCGCCCGCATTTCCTTCAACGAACTCAGCGCTATCATGTACTGCCCAACGATGCCCTGAATAAAGGTTATCCAATACGACTACGTTAAAACCATCCTCGATCAGGTGCCGGGTAGTATGAGAACCAATATAACCAGCTCCACCGGTGACCAGTATTGTTTTTGCCATTTAAAAACCTATATCAGGATAAATAATAAACACCTCAATGCTTGAGGCACAACATCTTGGATAGTACACGCCATACATCATCAACAGAACAGCTTTCATAGCAGGGTGGCCGCAACACTGTTTCACTTAGCAGATTACATTCACGGGCCAAACAAGGTGAGCAATTATAACGGGCTCTGAGATGTTGCTGATTCATCCCCCAAGTCCCTGTGCGGGTTGAATCAGTGGCACCATAGATACTCAAACACGGCACTGACAAAGCTGCCGCCATATGGCCCAATCCAGTGTCCACTGCTACAACAGCATCTACCGCGCTAATATGGTTTCGCATGCTATTAAGGTCACCGCGAGGTAATACTATGGCAGCGTCGTTACTCGCGGCAATCCTTAGACAGCGTTGGTGTTCTTCCTCGCTCCACCAGGGAAGCCAAACCGTATATCCAGACTTACCCGCCAGCTCCGTTAAGTCGATCCAATTAGATTCAGGCCAATGTTTACTAGCCCATGTTGTGCCGTGTAAAAACAAAAGTGTTTTCGGCGCGGGCTCAACACACTCAAAATTAGCACCGTCTAGATCTATCCCATAGTCATTAGTCTGATCACCTAAAGTGTAGTCCAAACTTAAAGACAAAAGCGCACGAAGTCGTTTAACGGCATGCCCAGACGGCACGTTATATCTTTTTTTATATAAAAACGCAGCCAGTTGCTCTCGAACGCTTAGAAATGAAAACCCGGAAACAGGTCCTTCTGCCAAATGCGCTATCCATGCACTTTTCATAAGGCCTTGCGCATCAATTACTAAATCATACTTTCTCGAAGTCAGATCATCAACAAACGCTTTTCTTTCGGCTCGGCTAGACCACCAGTTTTTACGCCAGGCCCTGGTAGAAGCCACAACCACCTTATCCACAGAGGGATGCCAACTTGGAATCTGCTCAAATCCTTTCTCAACCACCCAATCAAACTGAAGCTCCGGCAAATGTTGGACAGCCTCTGTAATCGCGGGTAACGCATGAAGTACGTCTCCCATCGAAGACATCTTAATGATCAGCACTCGCTTCATACTGATGCCTCTTTTGAATTATGGTCAAGTAACTGATCAATTTGTTCTGCGACCATTTTTACTGGCAATTGATTTAAACAATTTAGATGACCCAGTGGGCACTGTCGCTTAAAACAGGGACTACAATCCAACCCCAGACGAACCACCTTGGAATATTCGCCTAGAGGGGGTGTAAATGCGGGGTCTGTTGAACCGTAAACTGCAACCAACGGCCTCTGTAGCGCAGCCGCTACATGCATCAATCCTGAGTCATTCGTCACTACCATATTTGCACACGACATTACATCTAATGCTTGGAGCAAACTGGTTCTTCCAGCAAGGTTAACTACTTTAGGATCGATATCCGCTATTTGCCGACATATCGCCTCATCATTTTTAGATCCCATTAGCCAAACTTGCCAGCCGGTCTCTGTTTTCTCGCGAGCCAGCTCAGCATAATAGTGCGCGGGCCACTGCTTTGCGGCGCCGAACTCTGCACCGGGGCACAAAATCAATATGTCGCTATCGTTGATGCATAGCCCCAAGTTATTCAGGGTCTCAATAACAGAGTCAGTATCGGTGCTTAACCGCGGCGCCGGTATTGCCGACATGTCGTCGGCAGTTTGTTCATCATGCAACGCAGCAAAGCGCTGGATCATCAAGGGCCATCTATGCTTATCCAACGCGAGCCGATCATTCACTAAGCCAAACCGTTGCTCACCGGTATAGCCTCTGCGCACAGGAATTTTGGCAAACCACGGAACCAAAGCAGACTTAAACGAATTGGGTAATATATACGCATAATCATAAGCCTCACCCCTCAGTTGCTTCGAAATTGCCCTGCGGTTTTGCCAACTAAGTGCACCATGAGCAAAGGAGGTTTCTACCAGCCGGCGTACTTCTGGCATTCTAGCGACTAACGGAGCACACCAGGCAGGTGCGAGCACGTCAATATTCGCTTCTGGCTCGGTTCGACGGATTAGCTGCACCAAACTGTGGGCCATAACCATGTCGCCAACCCACGAAGGGCCGATAACCAAAATATTTTTTTTCATGGATCGCAAGATTTATAGATTCACTTTTGTAACCAACAGACTACAAGCACGACCTGAATATTGAGCTACAGCAGTGTCTGCCAAGCGAATTCTACCGAGTTTCTAAATTTCTGCACCTGATCGCACGGTACATACGCTGGTTTATTAGTAAGCTTGTAGCGATGCTCAATTGTTAAATAATCTTGATAGATACTCGCGAGATCTAACGCCACATCGTTG
>DNHK01000026.1:0-1278 GCA_003485905.1 Gammaproteobacteria bacterium
GCTTTGCCGCGCGGCTTCGGATTGTGCGGCAACTTCCGTCTGTGCGGCGGCGGCTTCGGAAGTCCGTCTTTCCGCTGTGTCAAAATTCTTAACCTTATCAAGATACTGTTCCTCAATTGGTTGGTAAAGTTGATCGTATCGGGCTCGGTCTTCACCAGCTCGGCGCATTGAGTCCTCGGAGTAATCCAGCATTGAATCATCAATGCCAGATAGCCGGTCCCTGTTTTGCCGCCATTGTTCTTGATCGTATTTTTGGCGCTCATCGGCCATCCCATACTGCGATTCAAGCTGGGCTTTCGAGATTTCGCCAATCTCGTCAAAGCCTTTCAGCGCATCACTAGTGCCAGAAGGTGTGGATTTCTTTCCCATTACGCTGCCTCTTTATACAGTTTTTCCATGCGTAGCCACTTGCATTCGGCCCGATACATAGTAAATATTATCAAATCCCCATCATCAGCACCGCCTTTTATTCGGCACTGCTCGGTAAACCCAGCCTGTAAATTCATTTTCACAGCTACAGGATTGCCCGTAGACACCCTTGATGTCACGATCTCACGACCATGTACGATGAAAGGAAAGTGGAAACATTTGAACAAAAACTCCTTAGTCAGCCAGTAGCTGCCCGGGGTCCCCGCGCTGTGCATTTCCACCATATTCTCGGACCATCCGTCATACCCAATGGCCCCAATCAAATCTTGTTTCTTTTCATCGAACTGCCCGATACAAATAAACTCTGCCGTAGGGATGTATC
Organism: Gammaproteobacteria bacterium; assembly: GCA_003485905.1. Classification (GTDB taxonomy): domain Bacteria; phylum Pseudomonadota; class Gammaproteobacteria; order Arenicellales; family Arenicellaceae; genus UBA10349. Next base: position 752 of record DNHK01000026.1, read on the forward strand.
CTATCTGGTCGCAAAGCCAGTGCTTGATTACACCTTGGGGTTCAACGATAAGCATTATGGGATACCAGCGTCTGCTAAGCGTTTTTCAATATCAGCTACGCGTTGCTCCAGCGTTTTGCCAGTAGCATCGACGACCCCTATATTAATCATGTCCTGCACAGTAGTGAAGCTGTCGAGTATGTCGCCTTGCTCCCGGCCTTGTATCCTAGCCCGTTCATTCAATGCAACTACAGCAGAATTCAGTGATTGAATAGATGCCTCTGGCATGGGTAGCCCCGGCCATCTACGCTTACCAAATATTCCTCTGAAAATTGGTGGGCTAAACATCAGCTAACCCCTTACCAGTTTCAGCAACAGTAATTGAATACACCCTACGTCTACCCCTGACTTCGAATGTCCAAATATCATTCTTGAACCCACTCGGTAGCTTTATCATACGCTTATCACTGACCTGCTGCGAATAAACGATTCGGTCATCAGCCCAAACTGTAAAAGTTACATCAGAATTTCTTTTGAGCAGCTGCGCG
>DNHK01000026.1:1346-4585 GCA_003485905.1 Gammaproteobacteria bacterium
AGGTCGATCAGTGGTGACCCACCTATGGCAAGTCTATTCTGTGGGACCAAATCGAATGGTGCTGGCATTTCCTGCACGTAAGAGCTACCCATGGCACTTGACCCAATGGGGTGAAGTCTGGTCTTTATGCGCTCGGTATTGTACTCACGAGCCGCTATTGCTACGTTCTCAATATCTTTTATCACATCAGCTATAGAGCACATATCAATCACTGCGGCACCGAGATTGCAGGGCTTTTGGAAATAAAATTCTTTGGACTTCCATTGGTAAGCTACTCGCTCGCGCATAGAATCGTCCCAGAGATAAACTGCCCCAGACCTGAGAACATAAACCTCGCCGGTACGCTCGTCAGTCTGGATCATGTCGACACGGTTGAACGAATCGAACTCAATAAATGCTTCCTGTTCATCCCCCGGGTTAATCGATATGCCTTTATTCTCAGTATAAAAGCCAAGCCATTGGTCTTCATACTGTGCGGCCTTCAATGTGTTAGGGCTATAATCATTAAGCCATTCATCTTTAGTAATTATGTCCTGAGTTGACGGGATAACTCCTGTTTCATTAAGCAAGGATAATCCATTCTGGCTGGCGTAGAGCACTCCATAAGAAAGAGATACGATGGACAATGGTGATAGCCCCGGCTCAGCACTATTATGCTTGGTTAATGTTGTGTTCTCAGGAGCAGTGCCTGTTGCAAAATACGGGTGCCCCGCAGTAACAATACCCGCCGACTGACCAAATACGCCAGCACCGATGACTTCATACTGAGTGCTCAAATCATACGCTGCTGGCCACGCACAAGGACGATAAGTTTCACTAAAATGAATGTTCCTACCTTCCCATGCTAGAAAAAAACCATTAGGCATGACAACGGCGTTTTCAAGACCTAGAGGTGGTGGGGCCCAATCTGTAGACTCCAGTATGTTGTTACGTGCAATTACATCCGAAGGCGCTGAGTCCGCATAGGCAGGATTTTCTATCGGGATTTGAGCAACGAAAAAGAACTCCGCTGTAGTAAACCCTGCTACTGTCCGATAAATATTTTTGAACAAAATAGGCTGTTCGTCTGGATTCGGCACTGACGTATCCATGTTGCTCAGAGTCCATATACCATCCTCTTTGCCTATGGCAGAAACAGGTATTGAAGGCTGACCTTCTTCTTGGAATTCAGATACCAGCGTATAGACGTAGAACCGTTCCTCATCGGGAGCTGTACCACCGGCAGCGCCGAGCGTTCCGGGAAGCACAGGCAGTGGGACTCCAAGCCAATAATAAGGATCACCATTGCGTAGTCGCTCAAGCGTGTTGTATTGCGGCCTACCTTCACCAAACTTATAATAGCGATCATATACATCGTTAAGCAAAGGCCCCGGGTACAGGTTAATTAAGGGGCTGTTGAAGCCGACCCAGAGTTCTTGACTGACCTGTTCTGGATCAGGCAATCGATATGCTTTCTGAATAGTGATGTCGTTGAAGTTATGCAGCAATCCCCAATTACGCATACCCTCAATCGAACCAGAAGTTAGTCGAATGTTTCGCGCGATTTGTGCCTGTGAAGTAGATATTAAGCGATCACTCCGCTTAGGTATCTGCCCTTTAAAATCTTCAATCCTAACGCGTGCGCCCGTCATTTCTGTTTCACCAATGCTTGGATAATGCCAGCTATACCCGCAGGGTTTGTGTTGCCGGTTGCGGCATCTAATTTATTTTTTTGCTCTTTGCCAAGCACCCCGAAGTACGCTCGCAATAGCACAATTAATGGACCAACAGCAGATAATAAAAACGGCCACCCGTTTACTATCGTTTTGACCATATCTGTATCCGCTGTGACAATACCATAGGCCCATAAGCTAATCGTGACGATGATAGCGAAAGCAACTACACGGAAAGACCCTAAAGCTATTTTAGGTCGTGTGGTATGAGGTGACGTAGCTTCAGTGGTCAACATCGCCCTCATGGTCTCACCACTTTGGGTTATCGTTGCCAGCTCCACATCAAATTTTTTACCCATAACTTCTGCCCTTTGCTTTGGGGGCAGTGCGCTGATAACGTCTTGAGCTTGCTGGCCTGTGGCATCAGCTGGCAGCTGCGCGTCATCTGGCAGTAAGGCGTTAATGCCAGCAAGGAGCAAGGGGCCGCCCGGGACCGCTGTACTGATGAGGTTACCACCAACAGTCTTTACGATGTCCCAAAGCGAATTCACTTTGACTTTCCCCGCGACTCGCCCCAGCTATAATGGTTGCCATCCTTGTTGCGGAAGCGTCCACCCCAAGTGCCACCCAGCTTTTCCCACTTTTCACCGATAGGGCGATGGGCTTCAGTGGTGGTCTGGTACTTGTCGTCGATGAACAGGTTAAGGTCAATCGCTAATCTCTGGTAATGATAGCTACCATCGATATGGCCAGTCTTGGCCCATGCGTCACCGAGGCTAAACTCATAACCTTGCTTGTGCGCCCAGACCAATAGCTTTGTCAGTGCTGCCGTAAAATCCCTTTGCTTGCGGCTAAGTTTCATTTTTTAACCTCCAGTCGTTTTAATCGTTCTTCTAATACCGCTTTGCGTATCAACTCATCGTTGGTCACTGTCCCATTGTCAATGTGTCTTTGAATCTGTGCTAGTTCATCCTCGATGTTGAACTGAAGCTCTATGTTTTGCGCGGCAATAGTGACATACCTGTCATCAAGGATGTCATACAAAGGGTTACCAGCCACAGATATATACCCGCCGCTCCCTAAAACTAATGCTAAAAGTGTTCCTATTGTCACCTTTTTACCAGTTATTTGGTCCAACTCAACATTGGGCATTTCTTTCCTTCTTCATAACCTACTCCTATAAATCTATGCTACTTGTATCGCCACCAATACAGGAATGTTTCTGCCTCGTGTTTCTGACCCACCATCAGCGTTTATGGTCAGGTTCGTCTTTGCTCCACCTGTGTTTGTGGTACTTGCGACACTACGCTGATCAGGAGAACCACCATTGTCAGTAAAGCCACCAATGTTTTGCTGAGCTGTAAATGGGTGCACGTGGTTGCTTTCAGTGGTCCCGTGAGCGTGGGATTTATTTTCACTATCTTGCCAGTCAAGCGAGTTGTTGCCTCTGTCTGGATCGCGGCTATTGGAGCCGCCGCCACCGGGGTTCATGCCTCTGCGGAATTCACCTCTGAGGTCCACCATTCTGAAGTCTGTGACACCGTCTCCAGAGGAATAATAACCAACACCGTTGGCACCACCGTTCGA
>DNHK01000025.1 GCA_003485905.1 Gammaproteobacteria bacterium
ACGCCGACGCATGAATTTACAAACAATAATTAGAATTTATTTATACTTTATAAAGGTGCAATTATGGGATTTCTAGGATGGCTAGAGGGCACAAGTTATGCGGGCTGGGTCGCAGCTTCACTTTGGGGTTGGGCAATCATGTTGTCCTTACATGCGATCGGAATAGCGGCCATTGTAGGCATTGTATTTGTAGTCAGTTTTCGTTTGCTTGGTCTATATAAATCAATACCATGTGCATCGCTTAGCAAATATCTAGAGATCGCTTGGTATGGCGTAGTGTTGAACGTGATAACAGGACTCTCTATTTTCACTACGCAAGCAACCTACTACATCACGAGCCTCCCATTCCTGCTAAAGATTACGTTTATTATCTTTGGTTGTGTAAATATTGCTTACATGCAAAAGGTCTTAAAACGTGACGCGGGCAACTGGGATACTGCAAAAGCAGTTCCAACATTTGGTATAGTCCTTGCGGGCTGTTCAATGCTATTTTGGACGATGGCAGTTATCACTGGTCGACTCATCGCCTACATGTAATAAAGAAACCAAGGCCCGACCGATTTTGCGTTCGGGCTTTGGTTTAATAAGCCCTCCGAATTAACGTTAGGGTTTTATCCTAAGAGAAAGCGTTTGATATCGAGTGCGCTTTCTCATCTCCCCGAAAACACCACGGCGAACCTTCCTAAATGGTTTGCGTGTTTCTATAGTCTTGCTTAAGCATTGTGGACCCATACAATACACGCCTATGGCCGCATTGGGCAGTAATCATTCACACGGCTAGCGCTCATCCAGTCATACTCATCGGCGGAACCATCAAGGCCTAGCGATGTAGGACATATTCTCGTTTGCGAACCCTGAGTTGGTGAATCAATACGACTGAGACTAACGTTTAGGTACCTCGAGTTTTTAGCCAGTACCTACGTAAGGAATCATACGACCCATAATCAATACGCCAAACCAGAACACCAGCGATGAAGCACCAACTAGCTTTGCCAAACTATTGGTATCCCCATTGGTCTCAAGCTGCCCGAGCTTCCCATGCAGTTTCCAATAATAGAGCGCTGCATTTAATCCGCCAAGAACAATGAGGATTAGTTTGAGGTGAAAACCTATATTAGGGGCGTAACGGGAGGGGTCACCCAATAAAAATACAAAACCGGTAATCAGGTTAACCCCAAACCCAATAAATACCCATGGCAGGAGCCTATGTACTGCGTCAAACGAAACACTCTTAAAGTAGCCCATCATTCGGGTATCAATAATAATCAGAGCACCCAACATAAAGCAAAGGCCAAAAAAGTGAAGGGTTTCCATCGCTGGCCATGCCCACGAATTTGACAAAACCCAGGTATGAACCGATGTGCCCAACGCCCAATCAATTAAATTTTGTACCATAATGATGCTCCTACAAATAAGCGGTCAAACGACCAGCAATTATTGTTATCGACCAACAAACAATTGACACAATGGCCATATTTTTTACTTTACTCGGTACGGCGGTACCGGAGTCCCAGTCCCTAGCATCCTCCCGCGCTTTTTGTTGCATCAATACGGCAGCAACCGCTCCTATAACAATTGCAGCTATTTTTGTAAGAAATGGGGTACTAGTGACGAAGAACGTCGCCTGCGCTGAGAACAGCATACATCCTGAGATAAAATTGAGTAAAAACCCTGCCCACGCGAGCCTCATATAAGACAACACGGTTTGATACGGTATTCCAGCAAACATACCGAGCAATCTAAAGCTCAGCATAAATATTATTCCCACGACTATAGCGAAACCAATGCCATGAGAAACCAAAGTGATGGGGTAACCCCAGAGAGACCCAGCAACCCAATCAGCCAGGGCACTGCGTTCCAACCATTCCAATAAAAGCATTAGCTGTTAACTCCTCAAAGTCAGTACCACCCGCTTGCAATATGAATACGACATACCCATCATCGAGTGCTGTCACCGTTAGCAATAAGGCAGTGTTGGACTACTTGTTGTGTGTCAACAGACTAAACGGTTGATAAAACCCGACATTGATCTATGTCATGCAAAAAAGAATAGATAAAAACGCACGCTGACATTTGACCAGAAAACTCCTTTTCACTAACTTCCCTTTAACTAAAAAGTGGTAACAAACAAGACGGTTTGAACCAGCCGCGGCCGCGCAGAAGCCAACACCTGTCACTCTCCCTCTAGTTTGGGTCTAGTTCACGAGTAGAACGAATGAGCATCGCAACAATATCTGACACCCTGTCAGACCCTTAGCCCAAACGTTTTTCCTCAAAACGAACTGTCCCTGTATGCTCGGAAGATTCCATACGACTCTCTAGCGCACCCAAATCTCGTGTAAATACTTTACCCAAAGCCAAACCAACTACAGCCCATAATATTGCGATACAGCCACCAATCATGGCTACTGGACCAAGACCCAAACCAAATCCATGCGTTAAACCAGTAAACGCCCAACCACTAACCATATCACCACCACGGTAAACCAGTATATCGATTACGGGCTTGGCTTTAAAACGCGACTCTCGATCTACCGCGGTAAACAGAACTTCGCGAGCCGGCCGGGTAATCGCAAAGTTTCCTGCGCGTCGAACCACCTGTAACCCAACCACGATCCACGTTAAAGGCAAGAGAGCCAACGCAAACAATCCCCCGGATACAATGACTGGAACCATTGCCAACGTAACACCTAGGCCAAATCGTACCGTCAAGCGACTGGTTGCAAGCATAGCTGTCAAAATCGCCAGCGCATTTACCGCCAAATCAATACCTGCCCAAATTTTTAAACGTTGCGATATATCATAATCAGCTAGTAAGTTTTTGAGTTCAAAATATACAAACGAACCAATGGAGGTATACAACACGATAAATACAGCAATAGAAATCAAGTATCGACTACCAATGAAGGTTCGGTATCCCTGTAAAGGGCTACCGCCAATAGTCTGTCCACGAGAAATATCCTGCCGTAGTACTCCGGTGCCGAGCTTCCCGGATTTAATATTCTCTAAAGCAAGAATAAGTGGAATTGGGATTAGTAACATAACCGAAGCTAACAACATCAAATTATTCATTCCAAGCCTGTGCGCAAACAGCAAAGGGATGATAGGCCCTACCAAGGCTCCGATACTGCTTCCAGCAGCGATATAACCAAATAGTCTAGGAGCCTGCTCACGGTCAAATAATTCCGACATAAAGCTCCAAAACACAGAGACGTGAAAAAGGTTAAATACGCTCAACCAAATATAAAACGCTTTGTCAGCTAATACTGAGCTTATGGGTAGATAATTGGCAAAGTAAAAACACAAGAAAGATAATGCAAAAAACCCGTAGAGGCTCGGGACTAAGAGTCGAAAAGCAATACGTGAAACAACCCATCCATAGATCGATACTGCAATAAAGCTAACCAACATAGTGCCAGTCCATAGCCAACTTAGTTCAACGTCGCTCCAATCACTAGACATCCCATCTCGGATTGGCCGCAATATGTAATACGCCGACATCAGCGCAAATACGAACAGGAAAGAAAGTGCAATTGCCTTAAATTCTCGTTCTTCTACCGCGGCTAAATTCATACGTTATTGGGGCTCTTTTTATAGCAGGCGAGACTAACATAAGCGTTTTAGAGATTTGTAACGAAAGGCAACTATCCGATTGATAAACGATCTATCGACGGCACTTAGCTGGGGCACCTAGTTTTGACCTAACCCCGTAAAATTAAAAGTAATCCCTTGACCGTAAGCTCTGTTCACTACTGCCCCATATTACCGATTTAGCGCAAAGCCGCCGAGATATTGCCCCCATCCACAGTGGTAACGTTCGCGGTTGTTTTATCTAGCAGTACTTGCTGTAAAAACGCTTGTGCCACATCGACTGCCTCAACTTCTAACCCCAGTAAATTACCGGCCAAATACTCTCCTTGTGTCACACCACGTGCGCTTGATCTTGCGCTCAGCATTTTATCAGTTAACAATCCACTTCGAATGCGATCCGCATTAACCGCATTTGACCTTATGCCATAGCGCCCATTCTCCAAAGCATACTGTCGCGATAAAAATAACGTCGCCGCTTTTGGTAGGCCATATGCACCAAAGTTTTCACCTGGATTCACGGCTTGCTTGGATGCATTAAACAACAATATTCCACCTGTGCCTTGCGCTCGCATCACTCTAACTGCCTGCTGTGCCATGCGTTGATGCGAGAAAAAGTTTAAATCAAAGCTTTCACGAAGTGCAGTCTCATCCAATTCTGCTGCAGCAGCTTGCCATGACTCTGCTGCGCCACCAGCATTAGACACCAAAATATCAAGCCCCCCAAAAGTGCAGCAAATTTGATCGAAAGCCTGTTGGACCTGTTCAGTGTCATTTACATCACACGACAGCCCTAGAACACCCACTTCGAGCGCGACTCGCTTCACGGCTACGCTGTCTATATCAAGTAACGCTACCTCCGCGCCATGTTCTGCAAATAATTGGGCTGTGGCGCGCCCAATGGTTCCTGCTCCACCAGTAATCACTACAACTTGTCCGGCTAGCAACTTCGGCTTGCTTTTACCTAATTTAGCTTGCTCTAGCGACCAATACTCCATATCAAAAAGGTCAGAATCAGGGAGTGCCTCGTAGCGACCAATCCGCTCAGTATTCGCGATAGTTCCAACGGAAAGCTCCGCCAAATCCGCGGCGATAGAAGCTGCCGCTTTAGATTTTCCAAAAGCGAACAGACCCACACCGGGCACTAATACTACTCTTGGGTAGGGATCCAGCTGAGTTTTAGGCGGGTTTGAGTTCTTGTTATTCGCTACAAAATAAGAATCGTATTCATCAACATATCTGGTAACGGCTGCCCCTACCTCGTCGGCAAACTCATCCAAACAGTCAGCGATGGGCATTGGACAGATAAGGGGCTTATTCTTTGTACGAATTATGTGGTCTGGGGTAATAACACCTCGCGTTGCATAGTCTGCAACATCTACTCCATTAACCCATTGTTGGATTTGCTCAGAATTACGGAATTCTGCAATCAAGCGAAACTTGTCGTCTCGACCAGCGCATGCACCCCGAATAATTGGTGCTACTAGCGAGCTAGAAGCTATATTGTCAGGTATTTCGCGTGAAGCAAACGTCTTTATCTTATGTTTGCCGATCTGTTGTTCCGCCCGATCGACCAATTCGATCATCCGTTCGTAAGATTCCTCTGCGGACTCACCAAAAGTAAAAACACCGTGTTTGTAAAGCACAATACCAAGTACCCCTGGGCTTTTTTCCCAAAGGTCGGCAACTACTTTTGATAATTCAAACC
>DNHK01000334.1 GCA_003485905.1 Gammaproteobacteria bacterium
AAAAAATAAAAAATAAATGGACCTTAAAGAAAAAAAAATTCTATTTATTTGCCCAAGATTTTTTGGCTATGAAAACCATATTATTAATGAATTAGAGGTAATGGGTGCGGAGGTAAGTTTTTTAACGGATCGGCCCTTTGATGCTCCAATATTTTCAGCCTTAACGCGTTTATTCCCGAACCTTGCAACACGCTTAACATCTAAAGCAATATTAAAGGTGCTGAAGAAATTTCCAGACAATACTAAATTTGATGTTTTATTTGTCATTAACGGTCAAACCCTATCAAAAAAATTCCTAACACGCTTTAAGTCGCTCAACCCCGAATCCCAATCCGTTCTTTATATTTGGGACTCACTGAGGAATAGAAAAAATCTCCGGGGAAAGTTTTCTTATTTTGATCGTATTTTCACTTTTGATCCTGCCGATGCAAAAAAATATAACTTACACTTCCGACCCCTTTTTTTTGCCAATAACCTTAAAAGATCTGATACCCCAACCCACCAGGCCCCTGACTATCAACTAGTATTCTTAGGTACCATGCATTCCGATAGGCTCAAGGTGATCCAATCCTTTACAAAGCACGTTCCCAGCCATGTTAAGACTTTTCTTTACCTTTATATTCAAGCGCCATGGGTCTATTGGCTTTATAAAATAACCAAAAAGGAGTATAGGAGGACTAGTAGGAGCGATTTTCGTTTCAATCCTATAAACCATGATTTATTAGACGATATTTATTCCCGTTCTTCCATTATCCTCGATATAGAGCACCCTAATCAGCAAGGCCTAACGATGAGAACTCTTGAATCAATTGGTGGGAAAAAGAAATTAATTACGACCAATAGGAGTATCCAGCATTACGATTTTTATAACACGAATAACATTGCTATTATTGATCGAGATAAAACTGATCTACAAATTGACCCAAGGTTTTGGGATGCCCCTTATAAGGAGCCGGATAAGTTCATCGTTAATAAGTATACTCTGAGAGGGTGGCTCGAAGAAGTGTTAGATCATAAAGATAAGATCAGCACAAAAGAACCTAAAGTCGCAATCCTCCTCTGTACTTACCAGGGTGAAAGGCACCTAAATGCACAGCTAGATTCCTTCGTGGCGCAGAAGCACATGAACTGGCAGCTCTGGGTCTCTGACGACAACTCCATAGACGGCACGCACACGATCCTAGAACAAGCCGTGAAAGCTTGGGGCAAGGACAAGATATCGATCCATAAAGGCCCGAGTAAGGGGTATTGTGCGAACTTCTTATCATTGACCTGCAAGGCAGATATCCAAGCGGATTTCTTCGCTTACTCCGACCAAGACGATATCTGGCAATCAGAAAAATTAGAGCGTGCCTTAGCTATCTTAGACACCGTCCCTCAAGATTTGCCGGCGCTTTATTGCTCACGAACCCTTTTGGTCGACGTAGACGATAACCTGATCGGCATGTCGCCACTCTTTAGCAGGGCCCCTGGGTTCAAGAACGCACTAACCCAGAACATCGGCGGCGGTAACACTATGGTTTTTAATAAAGCGGCGCGGAAGTTATTGATTAAAGCAGGTGAGGAGACTCAGGTGGTCACGCACGACTGGTGGACTTACTTGCTCGTGAGTGGTTGTGGTGGGCAGGTTTTCTATGACCCCAAGCCGACCGTGCGCTATCGCCAGCATGGCAGTAACATAGTGGGCATGAACAATTCATGGCCGGCGCACTTAAAGCGCATACGCCAGCTCTTTAAGGGTCAGTTTAGGGTGTGGAATGACCTCAACGTGTCTGCATTATTGAGTGTGCGCAGCAAGCTCAGCACCGACAACCGGGCGACCTTAGAGCAGTTCATCACGTCACGCCAAAAGCCCCTCATTCCGCGCCTTAAGGGCCTTAAAAAATCCGGCATCTACCGCCAAACCATTTTTGGTAGCTTGGGTCTGGTTGTCGCCGCAATCTTTAACAAAATATAATCGGATGAAGTTATGCGTCCCGATTGCATGGGTGTGAATGGCTTCCTGTACAATTGTGTGTTAATTTAATATCCTATGAGACCACTTAATATCACTCTTATTACCCCCCACCTAGGCTGTCGCCAAGGCTTTGGTTTGTCGATAACCCTAGAGTGTGCAGCATGACCCCGTTATCGAACACCATCAATCCGCACGCGGCGCGACCCACCTCGCTTTTATCCTTGGTTAAGAGCCTTTGGTGTAATCGTCAGTTGATTGTGCAGATGACCAAGCGCGAGGTGGTGGGGCGCTACAAGGGGTCCGTCATGGGCTTGACTTGGTCGTTCTTTAACCCAGTCTTTATGCTGGTGGTGTACACGTTTGTGTTCTCCGTAATCTTTAAATCACGCTGGGACGGTGACGAGAGTAAAACACTATTTGCCCTAGTGCTCTTTGTGGGCATGATTGTGCTCAACCTATTTAGTGAGGTGCTTAATCGGGCCCCCTCACTCATTCTGTCTAATGTTAATTACGTTAAAAAAGTAGTGTTTCCCCTTGAAATATTGCCGGTGATTGCCATGGGTGTGGCTCTATTCCATGGTCTAGTAAGCCTTGGTGTATTGCTGATTGCATTGTTCTTGTTTAATGGCTACTTACATTGGACTGTAATTTTTACACCATTGGTGTTGCTGCCATTAGTTATTTTGTCGTTAGGTCTTGCGTGGATGCTGGCTGCGTTAGGTGTGTTTCTCCGTGATGTCGGCCAAACGATTGGTATCATTACCACTGTACTGATGTTTCTTTCACCAGTGTTTTATCCAGTGTCTGCAGTACCAGAATATTTTCGCCCTTTTATCATGGCTAACCCGCTTACCTTTATTATTGAGCAGGCGCGAGAAGTATTAATTCGGGACCATTTACCTAATTGGATTGGGCTGTGTGTTTATATGGCTGCCGCTACGTTGGTTGCATGGGCTGGCTATGCTTTATTCCAGAAAACCAGAAACGGGTTTGCGGATGTCCTCTGACCTAAAAAAACAAACTTCAACTAACGTTGTTTGGCACAATGCCACTGTTACTCGTGCGCGGTGTGAAAAACAAAATGGCCATCGTGGTGCAATTATCTGGTTTACTGGTTTGTCCGGCTCTGGCAAATCAACGTTAGCACATACGGTTCAAGAATCTCTGCATCAGTTGGGTTGTCGTACTTTTGTGTTAGATGGCGATAATGTACGTCATGGTCTCTGTGGTGACCTAGGGTTTTCTGACAAAGATCGCCAAGAAAACATACGTCGCATTGGTGAAATGGCCAAACTCTTTATGGAAGCAGGAATCATTGTTTTAACAGCGTTCATCTCACCTTACCGTGCAGACCGTAATCTCGTAAGAGCCATGGTTGGGCCGAGCGATTTCCTTGAAATTTATTGCGACACATCCATCGAAATTTGCGAGAAACGTGATGTAAAAGGCCTCTATAAAAAAGCCCGTGCTGGAGAAATTGCCGAATTCACGGGCATATCTTCACCCTATGAAACACCAGAAACACCAGAGCTTATCTTGAATACAGGCGTGGCAACTTTAGATGCCTGTGTGCAAGAAGTGATGGGGCAAATAATAAGCCGTGGTATATGTTTATTAATACCTAATTCATTACGTGAGAAAAACCAGGATCAAGAAACTGGAACACAGTTATGACCGATATAGCCATTAGCGTTCAAAACCTTAGCAAATGCTTCCAAATTTACGAAAATCCACGTGATAGGCTGAAGCAGTTTGTAATGCCGCTAGCCAGAGGTATTGCAGGCAAAGCCAACAAGCAATATTTTCGGGAGTTTTGGGCACTTAAAGACGTTTCTTTTGAAATCAAAAAAGGTGAAACCGTCGGCATTATTGGACGCAACGGCAGCGGCAAATCCACCCTGCTGCAAATGATCTGCGGCACGCTCAACCCAACCAGTGGCAGCATTCAAACCAATGGCCGCATTGCGGCCCTGCTGGAACTTGGCTCCGGGTTCAACCCCGAATTCACCGGGCGCGAAAACGTATATATGAATGCCGCCTTACTGGGATTGAACAAGGAAGAAGTGGACAAGCGCTTTGACGACATTGCGGCATTTGCTGATATCGGTCAATTTATAGATCAGCCAGTCAAGGCTTATTCCAGTGGCATGGTATTGCGGCTGGCGTTTGGAGTTCAATCGCAGGTGGAACCTGATATTTTTGTCGTCGACGAAGCACTATCAGTTGGCGATGCCAAATTTCAAGCCAAGTGTTTCGAGCGGTTACGTCAGCTTAAAGAAAATGGAACCAGTATCCTACTTGTAACTCACTCAAGCGAACAAATCGTTACTCATTGTGCAACAGCTATTTTGCTTAACAACGGAATCCAGGTTGAGGTGGGTGAACCAAAGCGCGTTGTAAATCGATACATGGATTTGTTGTTTGGGAAAGAAAAAATAACAAATCCTGCTGTAGAGGAGCTGCTGCCTAAAGTGCCGACGGAAAGCGCAAGTATAGCCAGCTATGATCTTAGCCTGCTAGAAGATAAGTTTTCAAAGCGCAACAGCTACAACCCCCACGAATATCGCTGGGGGGATGGCGCTGCGACCATACTTGATTACTACTTGGCGGCCGACGACGAGTCCTACCCATCGGCGATAAGGGTGGGGCAGCGGATCACACTGGCGGTATCAGTGAAATTTAATAGAGATATTTACCGCCCCATACTTGGAATCATAATCAAGACGAAGGAGGGTGTCACTGTATATGGCGTTAACTCAGAAACGCTTGAATGTGATGACTTTCAAAAGCCAGGACAAAGTGGCTCTGTAATTCAAGTAGAAACAGGGTTCACTTGCCGCCTTGCTCCGGGCGATTATTTCATTTCCTTAGGCCTTGCTACAAAGTATGGAGAAGAAGTAATTCCGCACGATCGCCGATACGATTCAATTCACCTGCAAGTAATGCCTAATAGCACATTCTTTGGGCTTGCGGATTTAGAGCTAACAATGATTATCAAAAAGGTTGAGGTGGTGGCGTAATGGTAGTTCTTCAACAGTCAGGCTACATAAAGGATAAAAACCATGCTTGATAAACTATTCAAACGGGCTGAGCCAAGAAAGTCATTGGATGATCTTGGTCCGTTGTATCACTCCTACCGTTTATTCGGGGTTAAGAATCAACAGATCCCGGGAATTTTTCAGCCCAATCAAGCCTGCAAAGAGCCAATAATCCTGTCCTACATTTTGCTTGCGTTGGCAAAATGTAG
>DNHK01000013.1 GCA_003485905.1 Gammaproteobacteria bacterium
GTTACAACAAAAGTTAGGTTCATTAACGTCAGCCTAAATGCCCTGTTTTTACATAAATCAGTGCACCATCATCTTTGGTATAGGGCGTATGTTGGCTTAGGTGTGGGCTGCGCAGCCAGGTGCCCTTGGGGTATTCACCGTAGTCATCATAAAAAGTCCCTTCAAGCACCAGTATTTCTTCGCCTCCCCAATGTTGATGGCGATTAAAACGGGTATTCGGCTGCCATTTGACGAGTGCGACATGCTCCGCTTGAAACTCATGTAATGGCATCACCGATAGTCCCTCGACCATTCCTTGAAACCACTGAGCGGTGCCGGTATCGATAATTTTATGCTCAGTATCCTCTGCTGAAAATTGATGTAGTTTGACAAAGATAACCGCACCCTCAGCACCCACTTTTGGCGTATGAGACGAACCGATTGGGTTGCGGACATAGGACCCTTTCGGATAGGCCTGATGCTCGTCGGCAAACAGGCCTTCGAGAACAAAAAACTCTTCGCCCCCACCATGGCTATGAGGCGAAAATACGCTATTCGGCGCGTAACGAACAATCGATGTAGCGCGGGCAACTTCATCGCCAATACGGTCTAGCATCATGCGCTCTACCCCCGGTAAAGGAGATGGCTGCCAACGATAATCATCAGCATAGAGCACAACTCTCTGCTCAAAGTCGGCATGGTAGCGCATCGGGCTTGATGATTTTTTCATGGTGCTCACCTTAATATTTCACTACCCTCATGATACAGAAGTCATGTTAACTATGCTTGCGGGAGTCAATAGCATTAAGCGCTGAAGACCACCTTAAACATCGTCGCGTATAGCTTTTGAGGGACATTTGAATCTAGACTGAAGAGCCGGCATATGAGCACTCAAACAACTGCATTGAAGAGGCAAAAATGCGTCTACCAATGGGCGCAATTAATGGAGAGCCCTTGGTGAGCACCTCGATTGAAAATATGATCGCACTAATACAAGAGTGCCGCTCGCGGAACAACGATCTTGGCCGCACGTTCAGCGCTGGCAGCATAAGTGATATCTGCAACCATATCGGACTTCCCTTCCTGATTGTCCCGCTAACAAAAGCCGGGCGTCCTCAGAATGACGCCTGTACTCGCGAAAAGGCGCTTGAGCAGCTCAGGTCATTTGGTTCAGGGTCTGGTGAGTTTTATTTTGCTGAGGCCATGAAACCGTCGATTGTGAATATTGTTAGCCACAAGAGCGCACGGGCAAGATGGATACACGAATTAATCCAAGAGGGTGAAACTAAGACTGAAGCCATTACCCGGGTGCTTACGCTATGGGATGTCCCAGAAAGCTCCCCTCAACTCGATAGACACACTATCACGGTTGAGTATGAGCAATGGCTTCAGCAACAAGATAACCCGCCAACTAATAGAATTCCTGAGAAAAGCAACTGAGAACCAATGGAACTGGCAGCAGATGTTGTGCATTCCATCTCGTAATGGTCCAATCGACGGCGTGGGTACGTAAGGTTCCGAAAGTGTAATAGATAAGGGATTTGAGTTGACTGGTTTAAAGAAAGCGTTGTTACCTTATGGGACAACATCAAGTGCACCCTCTATAGTGTTGCCGGATACGGCCCTATTCCTTTCCGAACGCGGCTCTCTGACTAAGAACTATTTCGAGAATGCGGTTGAATTGTTAAACAGAGAATATGACGCGATAAGAAGTCTTGCGGCATTAAATGAGCTCGTCTACAACGCATCTTATAACTTCGTTCCTCGGGTCGGCCAACGGTATCATCTGTATCAAAAGGCTGATGGACGTTATCTACTGAGTATGATTGAAAACTGGACGGCACACGAGTTTGTAGCGTCTGTTGAATACACTGCCGACAGTGTATGGAAGGATGTAGCTTCCTTTTAAATTGCAGCTGCCAGCTGAGGCTGGCGCTCGAGAATATTGGCTTTGTAGAAACTGGGTATAGGGATAGACTTGCGGGTTGTCGGGTCGACAAATACCTGGGTGACTCCGCCTTTAGCCAAAAGCACGCCGTCGGCATTGTTGTATAGCTCAAATACAGCATCAGCACTTGATGTGCCCAGACGCGAATATCCGGCAGCAACTCTCACCACGCTGTTCCCTCCGATCTCATTGAGGTAATCACAGTGGATATTAACGGTAAAGATAAGGCAGGGTGCGATCAGAGGGTCCATGATATTGAGACCCAGCTCCTCCATGTAGGCGCCAAGGACCTCATCCCCATAGACTAAATAGTTAGCAAAATAGAGGTGCCCCTGAGCATCTAGATCTCGGAATCTCACGTTAACAACGTCGCTAAAGGCTAATTGGCTTTGCATGTGATAAATATCCTTACGCGCTGTGATATGGGCTTTGCTGTTTAGCAGTCTAAGGCATAGATAAACTGCTGTAAAATCGACATATTTTGTGATCATTAACCAGCAAATCTGGGTGACAAAGAGTCTTTGTAGGTAGACTATTTATATCTAGAGTATTGCCGACGCTAGGACAACCTCTGCACAAAGCATTGTTTAATCCAATCGTCGGATTCCATAGTATAAATACGATGACTATTAGCGATCATGTACTCAAATACTTCAATCGGAAGAAATCAGACTCTACCGACAAAAACCATACCCGTTATCGAAATGATATCTGTAATCACTGGGACTTGGATTATATGTCAGTGGAAGAAATTGATAGGCGCCTTCAAGAGGGTCCTGTCGAAACCGCTGTGGTGCGCCGCAAGAAAGACCGATGAATTAACTTCTATTTATCGATAAAAATTGGTCAGCGTCCATATCAGCACTGCTGGAATGTATCAGCGGCCTTCACTTAAATACTTAAATCCATGAGATTATAGTTCTTCAGTGACGCCTTGACGGCCTCATTCCAGACTGGTTTTTCAATATCATTTTTTATTGGAGCATATTGATATGGCTCTTCATCGGGGAATCGCTCTTGCCGTGCTGCTATAGCGATACCAATAAGTCTCGATCGATGCTTAATAAAATCCTCATCAAATGTTGCCGCTTCTGCATGCAGACCAGCCCCACGCACATTTAGAACTGATGCGCGTGGGTGAAAGCCAAAGTTTGCTGTCACTCTTGTCTCTAGACCGGTGTTTGCAAATGAACCGTGAAGGAGCTGACGATTGTTTATAACGACGTCGCCAGGGTTACATATAATAGGTACGGCCTCTGGCAACCGTTCTGTACCTGCCTTAGATATCAGCTCGACAATATTAATGCGTCCCTCTCTGTGGCTTCCGGGTACCACCCACACTCCATTTACAGCAGTACTACCATAAACCTGGCCCATGAAATTGAAGCCGTGAATGTTTTCATGAAAAGCAGGATTATCCCAGTGGGTGTCGCCATCCTGATGCCAGGATACTGAGGCTCCGAGGCCCGCATCCTTAATAAATAAGCCCTCATGAAAGGGCACAAAGTCGTCACCATTGATAGCCGCGGCGATTTTTAGAAGGCCTGGATGCGCGTATGCTCTAAGACAGGCATCTGAGTACTGTAATGAACCACCCAAATAAAGAGGCGTCGCAGTAGGGGCGTCCACATCTGCTGTTGGCTCGAATAATTTCACCTGATGGCGACCGTTAAACATATCCGTACCTCCCAGAGGATCTGAGAGTGGCTTCGCCCACTGCAATGCTAAGCCGCCTCTGTCGGAGCCGAGCGCCGGCCTTCCTTTAGCATCCAACGTTGCACCCATCTCAGTGGGAAAGTTTTCTCGCATTTTTTCCAAGTCATCTTTTAAATCTTTTACTTCATCTGAACTCAGGGCACCCTCAAAAATGTAGAACCCATAAGTTGAATAAGCATTAAGAATATCAGGGTGAACGTGACCCTTTTCAGTAAAGAGAATGGGCCCTCGATTTGGTAGTGCAAGCGCTTTCTTTTCGCCATCGATAAGGTATTGCTTCATTTCGGCGGCCTGCTCACCATAATATGCTGCGCATGCGTCTATGGACTTGGATATATCTTTCATTCTTTAACTCTCAAGTAAAAGGCAACTAAATTAAACCTATTGGAGGTGTTTATGACCAACAAACGATACACAGAAAAATTCAAA
>DNHK01000403.1 GCA_003485905.1 Gammaproteobacteria bacterium
GCGATTCTGGAAGTTTTCGTTATACGCTTTCGCAAGCGCTCGAATGCAGGCTGATCCTTCTCCTCTAGGCGTGCAAGTAGATCCAAAACAGGATGCTCAAACGCGGCGCCAGGATCATCACCAATAAAGGCCTCTGCCTCCTCTAGACTGATACGTCGCATTGGCGATGATTCCTGCTCTAGTTGCGCGACGATTTCGATAAACTTTGCCGGGCCTTGACTAAAATTCGCTGCATCTCTACTCATGGGCATCTTCTCCCGCCAGTTCCCAAAATCTGTGCCCATCAAGCAAAGTTACCGTCGCACCGACATTGAAAAGTATTTTCTGCATCGCAGGCGCCCAGGTTTCTATTGAGGCTGCATCGTCATCAGGCAAAATCAGGCACTCCCTTCCCTCTAGGACACTCCAGTCCGTTACGTGAGCCTGCTGCGCGCCCCCGTGACCACAGGTTGCGACCATCTGCTCACACATATTGTGAGCTGCTATAGCAGCTGTCTCTCCCTCGCAAATCAGTATTTTGCACTGCGGGTTTGAAATTATTTCCGGCATATTGAGTGGAATAAGCCTTTGAGGTCGTTTGAAGGTCCAGCGACGCTCGTTTAATCCAAAGGAAAGCGGTCGAATCTCTTTACCGTCTTCGCTATTCCATCTAGCTACAACAAAGTGAATAAGTCCGTTT
Organism: Gammaproteobacteria bacterium; assembly: GCA_003485905.1. Lineage (GTDB taxonomy): Bacteria > Pseudomonadota > Gammaproteobacteria > Arenicellales > Arenicellaceae > UBA10349. The sequence continues at coordinate 680 of DNHK01000403.1, forward strand.
TCATCAAGATACTCAAAAAATTCATGCGGAGTGCCTAAACTATAATGCCGAACAAGATGGTAATCAGGTGCATCAGGAGGTGCCGGTAGCATTGCTTGCCATTTCGGCTTTTTAAGCAGGTTGGCATTTGGTTTGATCGCAGCCCTTCGATCATCTGGAGACAGGGCGAAAGGCTTTAATTGCCCCCTTCTGAGGCCAGATTCGATGCTACTTTTAGCTTCCTTTTCAAGCAACCCTATCGCGAGAGCCTGCTTGAGCAGTACATCAACCGCACCCTGTTCTGACATGTGCCCGGCGCCGATTATCCCGCCAGCAATGTAACTAGCTCTATTCAATTCCGAATTTCGATATCCTTCACTCGCCTGAGACAATCGGGCCAAGGCGGCATTAAAAATTTTCTCAGCACTAGACATATTCACCTCCTTCGCTGGAGATATGACTTGCGCTACACCGCTCGAGATTAGCAATCCAATCACTGATCTCTTCTTCGCGCCAACCAACAGCTCGGTCACTGAGGCGAATCCTTTGAGGGAACGAGCCGTCGTCCATTTTTTTATAGATAGAGCTACGAGACAGACCCGTAGCGGACAGAACGTTGCTTAACCGGAGTATTTTATAAGACATATTTGACTCTCTTTAATGTGCTTGAGAATCAATTAAAGTGAAAAGTTTTATTGAAAGAAGCCTCAAAAAAAACTTTTCACTATTTTTTTTCAATCGTAGCGCAGTCCTCCATACTTCTTGCCTAAAGCCCTGCGCTGTTCAACCTTTGTTAACTCACTTTCTAGCTTGCTATGGCTAAGTTTTAAGGCTTCATGCTCGCTCCAAAGCTTCTTAAATTCCGCCAACAGCTCGGCATAAGTCCCCGGCAGAGAATGCGCCTCGCCAACGTAACCAACAGCACTCACCCCATTTTCGACCACAACCGTAATGCCGCCAGGATCAAGCATCGGCCTGAGGTTCTTTTTTTGCTTCGCCCAAGCCAAAAAGCTCGCTGTTTTGATAGTCGTTTTACGTTGACCTCGTTTGAGCCAAGGAGTGCGGCCTTTCTTCTCATCGTACCTAATTAAGGCCCTAAGCCTTTTTTTAGCGTTTGACCGCAAAGAACCACCGATAGCGAATTCTTCGGCAAAGAAGAATGCAGCAAATTCATCAATGACCTTGCTTTCATCCTCGACTGGCTTTTCTAAGAATCTAAATGCTTGCATGAAACCTCATTGGCGCTAAGAAGACTCCTCAATATTACAGAATATGCAGACAGACTAAAGTAATCCTGATCGTCTGGCGCTATCGAGCACCTCCAAAATGCTTGCTCGATAGAGGGCTTGTAACCTCGCCTTTTTCCTTTTGCCGACATAACGTCCATGTTTAGTATTAGCTTTAGCAATCGCCTGCCTACCTTGCTCTGTTTTTGGACCTGTAGACAAACCCCCGTGCAAATTGCATCTTCGTTTACCCTTGATAGGGAACTTGTTGCAGAACTGATTGTTTCTCGTTTTTGCGCCGCATCTTGCAGTAAACTTTCCAAGTCGGTTACATGGGGTAATGTTCATCTTTATTTTTACCTACGAAGGCTTAACGATTAAGATATTACAATAATATCATATACTTATTATACTTATAGAAAATAATAATTAAGATTTTAAGGGCTGGTAACATTGAAAAAAAATGCTTATAAACTCGAGGGAAGCGTTCTTGACGTGCTTTTTAACTATGTCGCTCAAGGGCAGCCGGTTCCGCAAATTGTTTCAATAAAAGCGCTTAAGCAGTGGCAGGCATACCTGACTGCAGAGGGCAATTTAAGCCTTGAGGAGAGCTTCTTTGGATCAAACGAAGACTCATATTCTGCCCGCTCAGCCTCGTATAAAAACGAACGCAAGCTTTACATGGCCCTATTAAACTCAGAAATTAGAAAATCCACTGCTCAGGAACTGAAGGAAGTCGCAGCAGCCTGGTGTGACGAAAGCGATTCATTAATAGATGCGGAAAACATGCTTGCGCGCTACGCCGCATGGAAAAAACTGATCAATGCCGGACGAGTGCTGACCTAAGGTCTTATTAGCAGTAAGGCCCCTGAGACAACCAACGGCCTATGCAGCATTATCGATATAAAGATATCCATTCAATGAGAATCGGCACCCACGAAGGTAAATTTGGCTTGCGTAAGCTCCGACTCTCCGTCCCAACGATAGGCAACTAACTTACCCCTTTTAGCAACTGAATAATCTAAGCATGCGACATTATTTGTCAGAGGCGCCGGGTCTCCATTAAGCCAATAATGCCCAATAAAACAGGGCTTTGCCGAACTTTCATACAAAGGCATATCAGAGGGGGCAGGCAGAGAACCGGCGTCACCAATATCAATATCGAAAGGCAAAGCGAGCTCACCTAGCGTTTGAGCATCTCTACACCACCATCTAACCCGCATAAGAGATCTTGGATAGCCATCTTTGTCCTCAAAAACAACACCAGTAGGCAGCTTTACCTCGTACCCCTTTAACAGAGTCTCAATAGCTTCGTATTCGAGTGAGCCTTCGGAAGACGCTTTGACTAAGGTTGTCTCATCCAAGCGTGCACCATCCAGTAAACCGGACAACGCATCAATCGAAGATTGCTGCCAACATGCGTGTACAACTCGTAATCCCGGTAAATCCAGCCATAGGGGTAATTGATAAAAGAAGTCGAGCACTTCAGCCTTGGCTTGAGGGTCGTCGTCAAAAGCTTCTAAAAAAGCATGATGCTGTTTGCGGTTTTTACCGCTATGAGGCCTTAAAAATCCATATTCATTAGGCGTGTGGTATGCCAATGCGTTGAATTCGTGGTTACCCATGACCGATATTGCATGTCCATTACGCACCATTTGCATAACTATGCGCAGAACCTCACGTTGCTCGCGACCTCGATCTATAAAGTCCCCCAAAAAAACAACTTGTCTTGAAGGATGAGCGTACCCAGTGGTTGATTCTTCATATCCTAGGTGTTCAAGCAGCTTAATAAGCTCACTCGCATGCCCATGAATGTCTCCAATTAGATCGTACAATTCAGATTCCCTTAACACTGCGGCCAGCTCCGCATAAAAATGCAATCAAGCTCGTAGCTTCAATCTTGACGAGCTCTCGGAGACATCTCTCTCAGGTCAGTTATCTTAATACCGCGCTCAGCGCAATGCACCCTGATGAGCTGTTCGACCATGTTCGCGACACTTCGATGCTCTCTAGCTGCAGCGTTGCGCAGCACTTCTTTGAGAACTGGGTCTATCCTAAGGTTGAGCGTCGCCGTTTTTGTAGCAACCATATCAAAATTCTGTATTGCATATGTAACGCATTTGTACCATATTAAACGTTACGTAAGCAAATGAAGTGCAGTTATGAACGAAAAGATCCTTAAAGCTCTCGTTGATGCAGGCGCTGTAAAAAAAATAGAGCTGCGAGCGGAAGGCTCAACGATTTATGCGCTAATCCATGCTGGTAAGGAACCAAAACCTGCGTAAACGATAAAGGGAGAGCTTAAGACTTGGAGCACCCTCGATACCGCAGCAAAGTGGATACGCTCGTTAGGCATCGGCCATATGCAGCTTGATGTTGCCAAATGGCAACCCTCACAGAGACGCCTCGGCGTTTAATGTTTATATAAGGATTAGAAGGCTTTACACAGCCCAACGCTGCAGATGCTTCCTAACAAATTTAGCTTTAAACGCATTGTCCTAGCTGTTGCAGCTCTCAGTTTTATATTGTGGGTGAGCTTTGCATTCAATAGCCCAACGCGGCCTGAGAGAGTTGATAGGCAGATTGCGCTCGGGCCCGTTTCAGTCGATCACGCACCCAGCCTCTTAGCAATTGCCTTTGTCGCCGACATCCACCTTGAGGACTCACCTCAGTCACGTGAGACACTAAAAGTCCTTTTAGACCATATAGCAGCAAGCGGTCCTGACATGGTGCTCCTAGGCGGTGACTATGTCTCAATAACAGACGATAAAATTGCCTACGAAACGAGTGCACAACATTTTGTTGATGCTCTGTCCGTCTTAAACAGCGTCCCGATCTACGCCGTTTTAGGCAACCACGAACAATGGTCAGACCCAAGGACCTGGAAGCAGAAATTCAGCAGCGCAGGCGTAAAACTAATCGAAAATGAAGTTAGTCGGAATAAACTGCATGACCTCTGCATCAGAGGCTTTGGAGATTATTTTACCAGCAACCATAGATTCACGGAATTTCCGCACAAGTGTGAACATCAGGCCAAAATCACTTTGGCTCACGACCCTGCCTCAGCATTTCAAGTCGGTGTGGAGGGATTAGTTCTTGCTGGCCACACACATTGTGGCCAAGTCCGATTACCTTTCATTAAGGCACCCTGGACGCCAACTGATGCGCCGCAGGCTGCGCATTGCGGCTATTACGAAGATGATATTCGAAAAGTGCTGGTAACTTCTGGCATTGGCACCAGCCTATTGCCAATTAGAATAGGCACTAGATCTCAGTGGGAATTCATCACACTACATCGGTAACAGCCTCTAGATGCGCTGGTCTTTAATATTCAATTAATTGAACAAAAAACCGTCACGATGGCTATTTGAGAATCGAGTCGCTTGTCGCACCCACCGTCACATTACCACTAATTTTTCGCTTCTTCGGTTAAACGGCCTGTAAGAAAACTGCTCTCCAACCGTTATATAAACAGAGGGAACAGGCCAACCACTATTTGGAGCATTTTATGAAAACTATCACTTCACATTACCAATCAAGAGCCCAGCAAAGGGGAATTTCTAATCTCTTACGCGCTGTCGTCGAGATATACGGTCACGATTATTTTGGCAGGGGCTGCACTTTTATCAGCACCAAAAAGTCGAAAAAAGTAAGGAACAAAATGTTGCGAGATCTCCGTTCAGCTGTCGAATACTTTGAATCAGGCAGAGATGTCTTTGAGATTCAGTCACAAGAAGGAATTCTAATCACTTGCGGCCACCACTTGAAACGCAGGAGATCATAGCCTGCTCTAGGTGCACTCTCCTTTATCAGTTCATTCGGATACCGTCACTTTATGATCAAATCAT
>DNHK01000322.1 GCA_003485905.1 Gammaproteobacteria bacterium
GAGCCATCTGCCAGCCAAGTATCTTCACTGCCAACTTTCTCGCCCGTCCAAACTCGATCGACTCCTGGCCGAAGCACAACCTCCTGGCCATTATCCAACAGAACGTTATTTACCCACATGGCGTTACTTCCATTGATTGCGCCATACCCGGCAACCCTAATAGTGTCACCAACACTTATCGTATCGCTCGGAATATCCATACGACTCAGAATACTCACCGAGTTTGATTCAATATCCCACGACACGCCATCAGCATCGAGAACCGAGAAACGTATATGAGGGTTACGCCAAAGAACATTGGTAATCTCACCCTCCACCTCAGACATTGTATCCATATCGAACACGCCAGCAAATGCGTGGTGCGCATACGCAGAACATGCGATTGAGAGGCAACCGATCACAGTCAAAATTAAAGCGCTAAAACGCCTATACGATATTTCTGTATGTCTTAGCATTAGTTATGGTCCGTCGATTAAATTGAGATTTTGCTGCTGGGAAAGTGAGGCTATCCGATACATAGATGGCAAGTCAATTTCTTGTTACCTAACATCTTTCTGCAAACACATACATCGATCGGACAGGAACTAAAACGGTCACTAATTGCCCAAACACTCGTTCGTTATCTCTAATGTGTTCATACACCAATAATTATAGCGATCAGTCATTCCAGAGTGTTTCGATGCGGCCTTGTTGCCAGAGATCTCTTAGATAACTCGTCGGATCACAACCGCTACCGCCTTCTGCTAACTCAAGACCATCTTCCCGAGCCGAACCACGGCTCCGCACCAGCGGTGCCGAATAGTAGGGATCATAAATAGTCATTTCACGCTCCATTGTTAGTCGATCATCGCTAACCGCGTAGGTCTCAACCAGGCGCGTACCTTCACCAGACATAGGCAACCCGGAACCATCGAGCCAAGCCGCCAACAGGTGCGTGGTCTCAATGATTAGAACGTTATCCTCCCATCGACCGACCGAGAATCCAAGCGGACTGGCAAGTAAGTGTTCGGGAGACTCGCGCTCATTCATCCAGACGCGCCGGGTGCCGAACGGATTCGTCATAATGTAATGACTTCCGGCATCAAGGATCTCTTGCGTAAACGGTGCGCCGAACCATCGTGGCAACCCGGCGGCCTTACAGCTCTTAGCGGGATCTTGCCAATTCTCGGTAGCATCAAAGACTTTTCTGCCAGCCTCGGTAAACGGCGTAGGTTTAGGTTCGAGATCGTCTACTGTAAGCCTAAACTTATAACGATTATTCCATGTGCCCGTTATATCTATCGGATAATCGTTAGGGGTAATCCCATAGAACGACTCTGCATTGGCATTGACCTCGTTGGTCGTGTAGGCATCCGAGTACTCACCACCTCTTGGTGTGCGTCGGCTTCCATCCGCAAGAACGATGGAGTCAAGAGAAAGCTTTTTGGTACCTCCTCGGCCCAGACTGCCGGATGCCTCGATTAGGTCACCAACGGCTACTGTCTGTTTATCCCAGCCCTGCTGGCGCATAACCCCCACGTTGTGCGTTAGCAGCAGCCACTCTTCGGATTTTCCGTCTCCCATCTCAACATCAAGCATATAGACCACATGCGGATTCGCGAAGCGTACGTTGGTGACTACACCAGAAACCGTACCCTGTTGCTCCGGGTCAAACTCGAAAGCGAAACCATGATGCGCTTGGACGATGGTGACTAGGCTGATTGATAAGGCAAACGCTGTTAGCACGCTTTGTGTAAAACTAACTTCTTTCGTCATGGTTTTACCTTCAGTCAATGTTTTAAGGTTATATATAGAATCCGTTTATAAGCTAACCGGCCCTACAACCATTGGAATAATTGAGAATACCAATAGAATGGCCATGGATATATTAAATATACGCTTACGCTTCTCACTCTTGAGAAACCTCTGGAGGGTAGATCCTAAAGTTAGCCATATACCCATGGTCAACAAGCCCATAATAAAGTACATGATAATTATCGCTGTGATACTCCCAATAATGTTTGATGGGATTGAAAAAGTGGCTATTGCTCCAATAGAAATCACCCAAGCCTTTGGGTTCACCCATTGAAACAATGCTGCTTCTATAAAAGTGAACGGGTATCGAATATCTCCGCAACTAGATGCCGTACTTGCACAAGCAATTTTCCACGCCAGATAAACTAAATAGATAGCCCCTACAATTTTCAATATTTGATGTAACAAAGGGCTTTGTTTAAAAATAGCTCCAAGACCAAACCCAATAGCAGCCACCAAAAATATAAAGCCAATACAAATCCCAAAATAGTGAGGTAAAGACTTTTTAACACCATGATTCAAGCCAGAAGCAAAGAGCATAATATTATTTGGGCCAGGCGTTATACCGGCAACAAAAGTAAAAGCCATCAATGATAAGAAGTATTCCAATCTATTGCCTAAATGAAGAGCCAAACGTTCTGAGAATTCAGATGCAACTATAGTTCATGTAAAAGGATAGGCGCCGCAACTACAGGGCGAGTTAGACATTTGAGGTAAATGGCCGTTAATTGCCCAAAGCAATGGTATGGACTCCTCCTCCCCTAAACGGCATCTAAGTGCCAAACTAGTCATGCTATCACTAGTTAACGAAACAGAAGGAGTCCACATGAAGAAGATTAAACGAGTTGGAGTTGATTTGGCAAAGAATGTTTTT
>DNHK01000068.1 GCA_003485905.1 Gammaproteobacteria bacterium
TTCTGCTAATAAAAGCAATTCATCGTGGAGCTTCAGGGGAAATAGAGAATTGACAGATTCCAGTATTGGTATAGGAGTAAGTGAAAATTTACCGGATTCACGATTCAATCGTGACTCGAATGTTGCGAATGCCGACATTGTTGAGAGAATTAGATCGGACTTGGTTTACCGTACTTCTCTAGCGAATAAGCGATTTAGTTTCACATTTAATCTTTACTATGACGACCAAGACTATCAGACCCGAAAAGAAGATAGGAAGGTATATGGTTTCGTGACATATTTGATGTACAGATCTACTCGAAAACTCACTTTTAGATATACTTTTAGAGGCACCGAAGACTCATCCTTCGTTACGAATATTCCTGCAAACGAAAAATCAAAACTCGTAAACCATCGCCTGCAAGGAACCTATCGGTTTAATCCCGATGTTAGATGGGCACTCTGGCTAGAACATCACGCGCGCAATTATCAAAACCTGCCACGCGATTACGATGAAGTTGCGGGCGGGCTAACACTAGAATATCAGTTCTGAGAGTTTTCTGGTTATATGATTTCTGAATGGAAGACTGCATTTATTCCATCTTAGCTTTGTCTTGTGGTGTTAATTCTGCTTTATTCTCGGACTCTCGCTTCAATCTATGAGGTTGTTAAGTATGTCTGACCACCTTTCTGACACAATGTCTCTATCACATTTTTCAACGACTAGTTGCCGAGCGTTTGTTGCTAAATATGCTCTGTGTTTTTCATCCGACAGTAATTTAACTATCGCGTTGATGAAGCCCTCCTTGTCTTCTTGGTCAATGGCGTAACCTGTTTCGCCGTTGATTGCGAAATCCCGTAAGTCTCCTACATTACTTACGATAGGCACAGCTCTCATCGCCATGGACTCTAGCATCGCGATGGACACACCTTCCCAGCGGGAGGTCAGAACGAATAATTTGGCTCTGCTCAGTAAGGTAGGGACATCATCGCGCTGTCCCAGAAAAGTGACATTTTTTTCTATTCCTAAATCGCGGGCCTGACTTTCTAGTGCTACCCTGTCAGGACCTTCACCGACGAGGGTTGCGTTAAATTCAGAAATCGAGTGCCCTACGCCAGCTACCACTTCTAGCAATCTATCGGGACGCTTGTATTCACTTAGCCGGCCAACAAAGATTAGATCAATGTCCTTTGAGTCACTAATTGGCAATTTAGTTTCGACGCTGCCGGTAACGACCGCCAAGGCGTTACGGAATTTATGCTGCAAAACATAATTTTTGGCGTTTGACCCACGTACAATTGCTAGATCATATTGACGCATGAGAGCATGAGCTAGCGTTTCAACTAGTATCGAGGGGCGTGATAACGCCACCATTACTTTGTTTTCAGCGTTCCAGCCGCCGCCTTGAAGTTCAAGTTCACCAGCTGTTAATTGATAGATAACTTTTGCACCAAATAACCGACCACAGACCAGTGCGGTCACTGCGGACGGGAAGATGTGGTAGCCAATGTAAATATCTGCCGGGTGCTTAAAGCCTTGCATAAAGGTCCAGACAAATTTTGCTCCGGCACGACTAAGAATTTTGTTCGCCCAGTTAGGAGGGCACTCGTAAATTAAATTTGGTAGTTCAGCAATGGGTGCATCGCAAACGAGAATGACTTCTCCGTAGCCGCTATTGACTAGTGGCGTGATATGAGCGTGAAACCAGTTAGGATTATGAAATGTCCCATTTACGATGATCCTACTGCGGCGAGTTTCTGACTTAAGCCAACCTTTGGTCAAGACAGATATAAGTATCGAGAAGCTATAAGTAATGGACAGGAAAATAGTTGCAAGTAGACGGTTCAATGTTTGGATGCTCTCAGACAGCTCGTGTTTTTAAGGAGTAGTCGGAGACAGCTTTTTTGTATACTTCGATAGTCTGACTGGCGACGTGGGTAGGGTGAAAGAGTTGTTCTGCACGATTTTTCGCGCTTTCTCCCAAGCAACGACGAAGTTTTTCATTGCTTAGTAACTGATCTAACGTATTAGCTAGTTCATCTGGGTCGGTGGGATCAGTGAGTAACAATCCTGATTTTCCATCTTCAACCATGTCAGGGATGCCGCACAAGTTAGAGGCGACAATGGGTATACCAGCAGCCATCGCTTCCGCAATGACCATCGGTGCATTTTCTTGAAACGAAGGCAAAACGAGCAACGCTGCGGTACTGAGTTCTTTGCGCACTGCTGATTGATTCAGGCGTCCTGGTATTTCAACGCATTTAGTGAGACCCATATCCGAAATTGCACGTTGCAGTTCTCCAAAGTAAAGGGGAACTGAAGCCTCTCCACACAGGCGGACTTTCAATTCTGGATATTTCTTTATGAGTTTTGCGGCCGCTTTTACAATAACTAGCGGGTTCTTTCGGGGGTTTAGCCATCCTAAAAATAGTAATGAGCCGTTCTTTTCTTTTCTTCTAACTGAATAAGCGAGAGGATTCAGAGAATTCCAAATATCACTGATTTTTGCGCTGGTTTTCGTTTTGATTGCACCATGCACATAAGGCGCAATCGAAATAATGTGCTTTTGTTTGCGCAGTCCAATGGATTCTGCCCAGGCCCATAGTTTCGATCGGGTTCGCCAAAAAGGGGCTTTCTCGGTAACTAGGTTGAGACTATCAAAGCCATGAACGGTAAACACAGCAGGGAATCCACATTTAGGCGCACTGAATCCCCATGTCTCATGATAATGCACAACAGTCGGTTCTAATTTGCGGAGGTATTGATTCAAGATACGCACGCTAGGTCCAACGATCGCATCCAGAATCATTGGCCATCGACTTCGGCGCAGACGGTGTACTGTCAAACCTTCGTGATTTTCGATGCAGATTTCAGGGAGGTGCTTTTCAATTGTTACAATGTGAAGATCGGTGATACCTAGGCTGAAGAGTGCCTTTGCTAAAGCGACCGTTGCGGTTTCTACGCCGCCTCGAGGCTGATCGATATTAGATGGGAATCTGCTGACTAAAACTACTTTCATCGTAAGTACAACAAATATCCTTAGATTAAAACATGAGTTTGCTGCGGGCCTCATGTTCTGCCGATGATGTAAAACTTTGTAAATTGTACGCTAAAAGTATGATTACATTTAGCATTACAATGTAAACTAGACCAAGAAATACTCTGGTCTTTAGCTTCTCATAAGTATGTGCCGCTGCTCCGACACTTCGACTTACGCTTTGACTCAAGCGTGTCGTTAAGTAATTGTTGTTTAGCTTGAAGGCGGTTCGACGAAGGAAAAAATTTGGAAAAATATTTAAGAGTCCTGTTCAAAGCAGCGCTGTATTACTCTGGTATTTATAGAATGCTGATACATCTTCACCGGGACCGTATTCCCATTCTAATGATCCATGGTGTGCTCGATGAGCAGATGACGCAGCATTGGAAGCCTAGTTGGCGAAGAACATCTACTAAGCAGCTGGAATACGTAATCAGTGTCTTAAATTGTTATTTTGACTTTGAGTCGATGGATGGAATTGCTGACAGTTTAGCACAGCACGCTGTACCCAAGCGTGCGAAATTAGGGCTTACCTTTGATGATGGGTACCGAAATAATATTACATGTGCTGCGCCCATTTTGGTCAGGAAAGACTCACCCGCTATGTTCTATTTGTCTACCGGTCACATAGAAAGCAGAGCACCGATGTGGATTGATCGCCTTGACTTCGTGCTCCAAAAGCTTGAGTTGCCCGAGATTGAAATTACTTTGCAGGAACAAGTTTTCAAAATAAAACTGAAACCCCGGTCGAGATTTGAAGAAGATTATGTGTATCTTCGGCGATCAATAAAAGATTTGTATAGCGATGATTGTGCGATGTTGAGTGATATCGCTTCTGAAGCATTTCGATTAGAAAAGCTTGCTGGTACCTCATTGCTAGATTCAATTACAGATGATCCCGTCGCAGAAATTATGACTGCTGATGAAGTATCAGGTAAGCACGATAAAATTACGTATGGTAGTCATACCGTAAGCCATGTCAGAGTTGATCGGATATCAGACCAATTGCTCCTTGCCGAACTTAGGGAATCGAAAAGCTGGATAGAAGAAACTACTCGAGAACGGTGTCTACACTTTTGTTACCCCAACGGGGATTTCAATAGGCGTAGTATCGCAGCGCTAGCCGAATGCGGTTATAAAACGGCTGTTACCACCATCGAAGGTTCAAATAGGGTAGGCGATTCAGAATTGTTGGCACTTCGCCGTATCTCAATCCCGCAAAATGAGAAAG
>DNHK01000225.1 GCA_003485905.1 Gammaproteobacteria bacterium
TTTGCTTCATTGACCATAAATATCGCTCGTTCAGAAGACCAATCATTTTGCTGCTCCGGCCCAGTGTTACGCATAATCACTAGGTTAATGGGTACGCTTGGCCAGTCGGTTCGATATTGTTTTGTTCTGAGTGTTTGATGCTCTACTCGCTCAATAGAAGGCTCTTCAATACAGCGCCTACAACTGTAGATCTCACCGGATATTGGAACATTAACGTTAAATTCAACGCCACAGTTGGCATCGGGTGCTTTCAAGTTATCCTCAGAAATCCCAACTAGCGGCCAACCAAGCAGAATGAATAATAGGCTCGAGCGCAGGCTACATGCAAAGCCAGAAATGAATGAGAAGCGCTGCATTACCGCGAAGAACTCACTGTAATGGTAAGCGGGGTAATAAATCGCAGCAGATCGGTAACGAAAATCTTTACTCAGGCTCTGGATCTAGAAAATTAGCACTCATGCCAACCATATTAAATCCGGCATCGACGTAGGTGATTTCACCGGTGATTCCTGAGGCTAAATCCGAGTTTAGGAATGCACAGGCGTTGCCAACTTCATCAATATTAACGCATCGGCCTAGCGGCACAGTTTTTTCAAAGTGTTCGAGCATTTTTCGAAAGTTCTTAATACCCGACGCGGCCAAAGTTCGGATTGGTCCGGCCGAAACAGCATTTACCCGAATGCCTTCTGCACCGAGGCTTTGTGCCATATATCGTACATTCGCTTCCAGCGACGCTTTGGCAAGGCCCATCACGTTATAATTTGGCATGGAGCGAACCCAGCCAATGTAGGTTAGCGTAACCATGGCGGCATTGCGGCCTTGCATCATGGCGCGCCCACCTTTAGCTAGTGCTGCAAAGCTATAGGAGCTAATGTCATGTGCGAGCTTAAAACCATCTCTGGTCACTGTATCGAGATAATTGCCCTCTAGCTCTTCCCGTCGTGCAAACCCTACTGCGTGTACTATGCCATCCAGGCCATCCCAGCGTTTGCCAAGCTTAGCGAATACATTATCGATTTCCTCGTCACTGGCCACATCGCAAGGTAAAGCGATATCCGAGTCACAAAGCGCGGCAAATTTCTCAACTCGGGGTTTAAGTTTTTCGTTTTGGTAGGTGAATGCAAGTTCAGCACCCTCTCGGTGCATCGCTTTTGCTGCGCCCCAGGCGATAGAACGATCACTTGCTACGCCAACGATCAGTATTTTTTTACCCGCTAAAAAGCCCATAAAAACTCCGCTTTAGTATTTGGTTTATGGTTCAAAATTTTTGCGTATTCTACACACTTACGTGGAATATCAAATAACTCAGTTGCCTGCAACGCTATCGGATTTTGCAAAACTCCATTTTACTAATGGTTTTGCAATCGCGAATAGAAAAATACCTACCAATATACTGGTTATGGTGATCTGAGTGTATAAGTCTGGCATGTCGGCCACATTTTCCGCATCGAATTCACCGGCCAGTAAGCCAGCCAAAATGCTACCGAAAGAATAAGAAAGCATCCAGCAGCCCATCATTTGGCCAACATATTTGCGAGGTGCCAGACTACTTACGGCGCTTAAACCTACTGGGCTAAGGCACAATTCGCCCATTGTGTGCAGCAGGTAGGTCAATATTAAAAAATAGGGCATTGCCTGATTACCAGCAACCACAACATTGGCAGCCAAAATCATGATTCCAAAGCCAAGGCCCAATTGAATTAGGCCAAGCGCAAATTTCGCTGGGTGAGATGGATTTAAATTTCGTTTAGCTAACCATACCCATAGCCAGCTAAAGAGTGGTGCCAACGTGATGATAAAGATCGAGTTTAGTGATTGAAACCAGCCAGCTGGTATTTCGAAGTTGCCAAATACCCTTAAGGTATATCGCTCGGCAAACAAATTAAGCGAAGAACCGGCTTGTTCAAATCCGGCCCAGAATACGGCCGATGCCATCGTCAGAATGACAATCAGAATGGAGCGGCGCTTTTCGTCGGAATTTAGATTCCCAAATAGCAGTACCCACGAAAAGTATGCAAAGAATACCGCGGAGATAAAAAAGGCCATATTCACGGCAAGAGCACCTGCATCAATTTGTACTACGCCAGCAAGTGCTAGGGCTAATATTAACAGGAGCGTGGCGAGAGCTACCGCAACGATCGACCAATGCTTCCCTTTGCTTTGGCTAGGGTTATGCGGTTTTAAGCCAGCGTTTCCAAGTTTATGCTTGCCTAGGTGAAACTGAACAATACCGATAAGCATGCCAAAGCCTGCTGCGGCAAAACCCCAATGCCAGCCAAAACGTTCACTTTCAGCCAACGTGCTACAAACTAGTGGGCCAATCGCTGCGCCGAGGTTGATACCCATATAAAACAGTGTAAAACCGCCGTCGCGCCGTGGATCGTCATTACCGTAAAGCTCACCCACAATTGCGGTGATATTTGGCTTTAGCAGCCCAGTACCTGTGACTACGAGCAACAATCCTAAAAAGAAGGTAGAAAGTCCTGGAACCGCCAGAACAAAATGACCGGCAGTGATGATGATTGCACCCAGCAATACGGTTTTTTGCGCCCCCAAGAGCCGATCTGCAATCCAGCCGCCCGGTAGAGCCATGAGGTATACCGCGCCGGTATAGATTCCGTAGGTTGCCGTCGCGGTTCGATCAGTAAAACCGAGGCCACCATCCTGGATTGTACTTACCATAAATAGAACCAGCATGGCACGCATGCCGTAGTAACTCATGCGCTCCCACATTTCCGTAAAAAATAGGTTGCTCAGGCCGTCAGGATGCCCCGCAAGCGGTGAAAATTTCATATTAAACCTCGGTCATAGACGCTGGCGCCATCTTACTGGATACTGCACAATTGATCACATTAGCACGCTTGATTTGTGAGGTGCAGATCATAACCCGATCTACTCCCTTAGCTTTTGAAGAAATAGTAAATCAATATGAGATTTAAATATAAGAATGCGATTTAGATTTATTTGGTATGTGTCGCTCGCAGTTTTAATGACAGGTTGTGGCAACCACGAGACCAACGTGGAGTCGGGTAACAGGGACGGTATCTTGCATTTCGGCAATGCCAGTGAGCCACAAGGCTTAGATCCGCATGTGGTGACCGGAATAGTTGAGCATCGCGTAATGAAGTCCTTGTTTGAAGGATTGCTCTCTTTAGACCCTAATGATTTATCGGTTATCCCGGGTGCAGCTGAAACTTGGTCAATTAGTGAAGACGGCCTTATTTATACATTTAATTTGCACAAGAACGGTCGCTGGTCCAATGGTGATCCGGTGCTTGCATCTGATTTTGTGTGGTCGTGGTGGCGAAGTTTGCAACCAGCTTTGGGAAACCAATATGTGTTTATGCTATTTCCAGTCAAGAATGCCGAGCGCTATTTTAATCAAGAAGTAACTGATTTTGAAGAAGTAGGTGTTAAAGCTCTTGATGACTATACATTGCAGGTAGAGTTAACAAATCCCACTCCGTATTTTTTGCAGTTGATGGATCATTATTCAACTTGGCCGGTGCATCGACCAACTATTGAAAAGTTTGGCAAGCCGGATGAATCCTATACCCAGTGGACGCGGCCGGGGAATTTAGTAGGAAACGGAGCTTTTGTCTTGACCGAATGGAAGTTGAATCGATATGTTGCGGTTGAGCGCAACGAGTTTTATTGGGACACAGAAAACGTTAAGTTGAACGGCATCAAGTATTACCCTACCGAAAACCGCACTACCGAAGAGAGAATGTTTCGCGCGGGACAACTCCATTTCACGTATGAGACCGCGATTGATCGTGTGCCATATTATCGAGAGAACAGCCCGGAGCTGCTGCAAATTTCACCTTATATGGGCTCTTACCTCTACCGTTTAAATACTACCTTACCGCAACTATCAGATGTTCGTGTGCGAAAGGCATTGGCGATGACGATTGATCGACAGCTGTTGATTGATACTGTATTGAATGGGTTGTTTACACCATCTTACGCAATAACGCCGCCAGGCTTGCTTGGGTATTACCCGCCTAAGTTGTTTTCTTATGACCCTGAGCAAGCTCGTAAGTTAATGGCCGAAGCGGGATATCCTAATGGGGAAGGATTTCCAGTTACCGAGTTGCAATACAATACCGATGAACAGCATCGAAAAGTGGCGATTACTATTCAACAGATGTGGAAGAAAGAGTTGAATATTGACGTCACGTTGCAGAATAGAGATTGGAAAGTGTATCTGGATAACGAAGCCACCGGTAATTTTGAAATATCCCGCGGAGGGTGGATAGCTGACTATGTTGATCCAAATAGTTTTCTGGATATGTGGATCGATGATAGTGGTTTAAATAGAACCGGTTGGAGTGATGAACGCTACGACGATTTGATTTTGCAACAAGCGCCCACGGCAGTCGACGCAGAAGCTAGATATGAAATTTTTTATGAAGCGGAAACCTTAATGATGGAATCTATGCCGTTTATTCCTATCTATACCTACGCCTCACATCATTTTCGCGATCCTGCTGTGAAAGGCGCTCCTCCAAATGTCAGGGACGAGTTCAATTTCAACTACATTTATCTTGATCCTACTACTCCGCCTGAGAAATATAACTAGTGCTCCGTTTTATTAGCTACAGGCTATTGCAAGCTCTGCCAGTTCTCGCGACGGTGATTACCGCGACCTTTTTTCTTATACGGCAGGCACCTGGTGGGCCATTTGATGAGGAAAAGCCTGTTATTCCAGCGGTTAAACGTGCGCTGGAAGCAAAATACAATTTGGATCTCCCAATATGGGAGCAATATCTATCTTATCTTGGCGGTTTGCTAAAAGGCGATATGGGTCCATCGTTCAAGTTCCCCGGCTGGCAAGTGGAAGATATAATTCTTAGCGGCCTGCCAACTACAGCAGAGCTGGCTGTTTACGCGTTACTAATCGCCCTAGTGGTTGGGGTGTTGGCGGGTGTTTTTGCCTCGCTAAAACCAAATACGTCACAGGACTACATACCAATGTCATTAGCGATGATTGGTATTTGCATGCCGACGTTTATGCTTGGCCCGTTATTGGTATTGATTTTCGGTATATATCTGGAGTGGCTGCCGGTCTCCGGTTGGGGTGATTTACTAGGCGATAAAATTCTACCTTCGATTACGTTAGGTGCGGCTTATGCAGCCTACGTGGCACGCTTGTCTCGAGGTGGTATGTTGGAAGTGATGTCCCAGGATTATATCCGTACGGCTAGGGCCAAAGGCTTGCCTGAATGGGTGGTCGTTACCAAACACGCAATGCGCGGTGGACTTATTCCGGTAGTCGCTTTTTTGGGGCCCGCCTTCGCGGGCCTGCTCGCCGGTTCGTTCGTGGTAGAAACAATTTTTCAAATTCCCGGGTTGGGTCGATTTTATGTGCAGGCTGCGTTTAATCGCGATTACACAATGATTTTAGGGACCACAATTTTTTTGTCGACATTAATTGTAGTGTTTAATCTACTGTCGGACGTTTTGGCGATGTGGATGAACCCTCGTCTGCGACAGCAAATCAAAGGCGACGATTC
>DNHK01000395.1 GCA_003485905.1 Gammaproteobacteria bacterium
CCGCCCCTCTTTTATAATTGACTTCGTAATCCTGATTGTATGCTCGGGTATCGATCGCCATGGTTTGTTGAAATAGTTGGCTCAGGGTTCCTCCAAACGTGCCAGTGTCGAATTTGGTGTCGACTATAATCTCAATTTGTCGTGTAAATGCGGCGGCAGCTTTTACGTCCGCACCAAACATAATTAATAAATCTGCTTGATCCAAAACAATTTTGAAAAAATTTGGCGTATCGTAAAAATTTTCCTTACGCTCCCGGTTGACGATAAGCTTGCCAGTCTCAACCAGGCGGCCACCAATTTCCTCGACTTTTTCTGGGCGCATTCCCATGTATTTAAAGTATACATCACCACGAAACACGCCGTTGTCACGTGTATAGGTAAGCGCTTTGCGATTTAGATCATCATCCGTATCAATATCGAGAATTGGATCGCGTTGAAACCATGCCTGTGTCGCGCGGGTATGAATTTCATCATCTTCTATAACCAGCCGGTATCCATCACCTTTGCGGGGTACCCCAAGGATAGAAGTGCCGGTCATAGTGTATTTAGTACCTGTTTCTAACTCCACACCACGACCTTCGTATTTATCCCCAAGGTGGTTTGTGATTACCATATTGAGTTTCAAGTCGTCCGTATCACTGTAATTGCTTAAGACAAAAATAATATCGTTGTACGCAATATTGCAATCCGCATCGATCTTGGGTTCGCCGTTTATAGGAAAACGCATAAACCAGTTTTCTCCAAGACTGCTTTCTGTGATCGGTACCGCTTCCCAGGTTTCCTGCCCCGTATCTGTGCGGCTCAACACTGCCGAGATTTCTACCCCTTCAGGGATTTCTTTATCTGGCAGCGAGAAAATAACGTAATCATTGGCATCGTTTAAGTCTTCGACTGAGAAATACTTTTGTGAAAGGGGCTTAAGTTCAACAACGTCTCCAAATGGAGCCGGAAGTTTCACGATCTCTGCTTCAGCGCGCGCACTTGCTGTCACCAATGCAAAATCCGGGTCCAAGGTATCCCAAATGCCGGTTTTATCGCCCGGGATATTCAGGTGGGATAACGCAAAGTCGTTCCAATAATCACGAAAATTAAACCAGCTCATGTCTTCGTTCTCGAAGCCATGGTCACGGTAAGAAATTATCGCATTGCTGAGCTGCGCAATAGACCCGGAGTGCACCTTCAGTAAGTAGTAATACCAAAATAGTGATGCAAGGTGCTGCCGTTCCACCAGCGATTTACCGTGTGCCTCGCGAACCGCTAAAGTAAACCAACTGGTTTGGTCGGCATTCTGGTAAAGCCTTGGCTTGTTTATCCAGTCGTCTGGTGCACCGGTGAGCAGTGCTGCTAATTGAGGGGGACCTTCCACGTACCATTTTTGGATATCGCCAGAATCGAAAGCGATGTCGAGAAACCCGCCCAACCCATCGGCATAGGGATGGGAGTCGGTCATGCGTTGCAATATATGCATGTACTCATGTAGAAACGAGTGCTCGGTATAGTCAGCGATCTCGACCAATATCACTAGTTCACCAGAAACCGTGGTAGCCCGCGCGCTTTCAGTCGCGTTAGTAATTTCCTCTACAACAAACACCTTAACCTCATCCAGCGAGCTGGCCTGAAAAAGATCCTCCAAAATCTGACCGCCTTGCTGGTAGGCTGCGGTAATGCGGTTTGTCGCCTCGGTCTGAGTGTCAGGGGCATAAATTGTAAGGTGCGGCGCCGCAGGAACCTGCTTCGGCCAGTAGATGCTTGATGGGTGCCCGGTATAGGTAAAAAACGTAGCATCCAGGCCATCCATCAAGTCATAAAGCGCCGGGTCTGCTTCGTAATTCCTGCCAGCTGTCTGAGCCAAGCTGGCACTTACGAACATCAAACACGCCACTAGCAGTTTCATCTGTCTCATGCCGCTTCTCCATCTGGGCTGTGTGGTAGCCATGTGCGAGTTATAGGGAGTATAAAGTATATAAGCTGCTATAAAAAACGCGGTTATTGAGTCACACGACTAGTTAAACGGGTATCTCAAGGTCGCCGAATGTTTATATCTCTGCCAATCTCGATAACCATCAGATCTTCGGCAACTTCCAATGACCCACTCCATGTTTTACGGGTCTCTTCAATCAGCTCAGGTAATTGTGCGGGGTTATTAATTAAATGGGTATAGACACCCATGCGGGTTTTGGATTGGGTAAAAACCTTACCCGCATCAGCAGGCAGAGTATGTGTCGCAATAATGCTATTAACCGTAGCCTCATCTTTATAAATATTTCGCAGCAGTACTTGCAGTGCTGGGGCCATAACTTCGTGGATAAGTACATCCACACCCTGGCTATTTTCGATTAAGTTTTCTGAGTATGTCGTATCGCCCGAAATCACTACACTGCGCCCAGCATAGTCAATTCGATAACCAAATGCCGGCTTTACCTCTCCATGATCAACTTGTATTGCGGTAACTTTTACGCCGTTTATCTCATAAACGAAACCGTCATAGACGTTTGTTACCGTATATTCAAGGCCAGCCCTAGATGATGGGCTTGATTGATAATCAACTCGAAGTACCGCGTCCTGTTCGTAGGCGAGTCGAATATGTCTGATTAAATCTTCGGTCTTCTCCGGGCCGAACACGGAA
>DNHK01000086.1 GCA_003485905.1 Gammaproteobacteria bacterium
GGTCAAGGGGCCTCGCGACATACTGCGGGGGAAGTCTACTTTGGACAGGCATCCACCCCAAAATCCTAGACGCCCAGATAAGTGAACGGCAGTAACGATACAAATATTGGAAAAAAATACAAAAGAACGAGGATTACAGCAAACAAGACCGCAACCCAAAATCCACGACGACTCACTTTTAGCCAATCTAAGAAGATTCTAATTAGCATCACGTTACTTTGTAATAAACATCATCAGCAAAAACGCCTTTTAGCCCCATTCGCCGCAGATTAATGTATAGATCTAAAGGTGTAAAAACAGTCGGATCGCCAGCAATGTTTAATGATGTATTGCCAAGTGTCACACCACTGTCCACAATTTTACGTAAGGCGACATGAATGCCAGCATCTTTCATCTCACTAGCTGAGATGATTTGCGCACGCATCGAACCGTCACGATGCGCAATGTTGTTCAATGCAACTGAAGATGCCCCAACCAGTCGATCGCCACAAATAAGCGTTCCCATCCAGCGAGATAGGGTTGCGTCGTTGCTGCTGATGGCAATGGGGGTAATTAGTGTACCTTCACCAACAATGGGGGCAATTGGCCTGAAACGCTCACGCCTCTTTGTGATTTCATTCAGGTTACGAATGCTAGATCTCGTTTCTAACCCAGCAAGAAGTGACCGTGAACCCAAAGATCTTGGCCCACACTCTGAATACCCCTGATACACCGCAACGGAGTGACCAAGTGAAAACTGGTCATCCATGAAAGCCGCAGTGTCCTCTAGTTTCATGCATTCGTAAAGGTGTGGGTAATCTGTCAAATGCTCCAGCTTAGGACCGCAGAATGCGTCATTTCGCGACTGGAACGGCCACCCCAACTTTTCACTGAGAAAGTAAGCAGCGCCAATTGCGCTTCCAGCATCACCCGGACTGGGAGGGACGATTATGCGTTTGTTGGAATTTAAATAAGTGATTTTCGAAACCAGCTTTACGTTCAAGAAAAGCCCACCGGATAGCAACAGTGATGTACCTGGACTGGCTCCGTCCAAAATTTCCGAAATGATCTCATTCACACACTCTTCGATGACTGCCTGAAAAGAAGCGACGACGTTGGCTGCTGCTTTACTAGCTACCGACGACATGTCAGAATATCCCGCGCGATCATTTTGCGCTCCGAAAACCTCACAAAACGCAGCCGTATATCCGGCGTGGGTTACATCATCGTAGTTGAAATAATTTCTATTAATTTCAAACTCTAAACCCCTGCCACAAATAACGTGTTTACGAATGAAGTCGCGATGAACTGGTGCGCCAAACGCGGCTAAAGCCATCACCTTGTGTTCGTCGGCATTACCGTTATAGCCAGCCCAATCCGTTAAAGCTGCGTAAAGTAATCCGAACGATTGCGTAACTTTGAAACGCCGCAGCTCCCGCCAAGTGGTCTGGTCACCTGAAAAAACAGCGCCACTTGCACCTTCACCATAACCATCCATAACGAGACAGACATGCCCCTCAAGCGATGGTGAAAAAGCTTTGGCGTTGAGATAGTGCGATACGTAGTGATTAGAGTAGTGAACTTGACTCGGTTCTATTTTAAAAATGGCTTTCGCCTGGGCCTGAAACGACAGATTGCCATACCGTAAGTGCTGCGCTTTAAATCTATAGTGATCGGGCGATAGCCTTTGGGTAAAACCATGTCCCAACCAAGTACGTAACGGCTTTTCATGAAGACAAACCGCCTTGATTTGAGACAGATAGACCCCTTTAGATCGCAATAGATAGAGTGCACTTTTAACGGGAAATCTGTAATCCCCCTTGACCCTGGACAGACTCTCTTCGCGCAGCGAGACCCACTCCCCATCATCGGAGGTTAGACACACAGACGACTCATGATGCCCATACGAAATGCCGAGTGCGTATTGTCTGTCATTACTCATACGATCGATCTTGAGGAGGATAAAACATGACTTTTTTCAAGATCAACCGGCCTTATATCTGAGACTGCATGTAACGGCATTCTCCCAATTAGACCAAAAAAAAATCCGGTCAACCTTAGTGCTAATTTGGTGTCGGCTACTGCCCGACGTTTGTCACTTAGCCAGAAAAAAAATCGAGTACATATCCCCTTTAACTGCTGACTAAAGACTAATTTTTCGTTAAAGCGAGTAAGGCCTTTGGCGTGCCCCATCTCATCTAATTTGATTAGCTCCAACCGCGCGGTTGTGAACTCGTCTCTGTGTTTGAGAGAAAGTTCGTTGAGCGCATCGAGGGCGCGATGTTCTCCGACTTCGATACGAAACGTGGCCTCTACCCTCCCCCTTGCCCATGACTCAGAGATATGTCCTAGGCCACCAGCGGAAATTAACGCATTAGCCTCATTACTGCGGAAATACGACTGTTTGTGGTAAGTTGCCAACTCTTGAAAAATATCTGCATGCCGGTACTCGTCGATAGCGTGTTCTAGTATTATTCGCTGCAAGTCGGGTCTATCTTCGAACATAAAAGCAACATCAAGCACTTCGATGGCACTACCCCGTTCAACCAAACTAAAATTACGCCAATCAGTATACATTTTACTCATAAATTAATCCGTAACATGAATTACAAAATATTCGTCAGTGTTTGGGTGTTAACACTCGGTACTCTAGCGTCCAGCCACGCGACAACGTGCGTAGGGAGTATTCCTTATGGTGTCTATAACGGCTTTCTGTCACTTCCGAGGTCCGCAAAATTCTGTGCATTTGAGGGAGGAAATCCTGTTAATTATGAAACCGATGAACTGGGAGGCAGACTGCTAGGAGAGCCTTTAGAAGCGGCTGTAAATATTTTCGGTGAAAGCCAAGCACTGGTAATTGATTCGGACCAGATTCCTTTAATTTATAAAACATTAGGTCTTGAACGCGTACGAATTTATGCAACACCGAACAACGGCCCATACGAATGGTTGACCCGTTTCGTTAAGCGGCAATACACCCCAAGTAACCAAACATTCTTCGTCATCAATTTAGGCTTTGATGTCTTCAGACTGAACTCTAACTGGAGACCCAAAGACTTGGTTGATATGGATGTCAGTACTATTGAGAATCTATTGAACTGGCCTAGGACGCTTACAGCAAGGATCGCTTTCAGCCAACTTAAACTACGGGGATCCACTCTCTCGGGTGACGACCGTGATTCAAAAAAAAAGCTTTTTCAATCGAACCAGCATCATTATCTTGACGATATTCGGCGATGGTTTGATCTGGCGAAAAGCGCGCTCATCAATCAAGGCATGAATTCAGATAACGCTGTATTTTTGATCTTTTCACCGTACTGGCTCGACAGCAACTCAACTGATGATATCGCTGAACATAACGATCTGATACAAGCAGTCTCGTGTGCGATTGATGGGCAGTTCCCAGCAAAATTAGTGGCCTTTAATTATGGGCCCAGTTCTCTAACTTCAGACGCTCGACATTTTTCTCACGAAGCGACACCAAAGATCAGGGAGCTACCAGCATGCAACCGTTGATTTTAACTTCCGCCGTCGCCGCCGCCGACGACGCCGCCGCGGTTGAAGGGGACGCCTCG